>CAIJED010000078.1 GCA_903819595.1 uncultured Methanomicrobiales archaeon
TGACATGGCGGAGGTCAGGAGTTCGAATCTCCTCGAGCCCATTTTCTTCATCTCTCTCTCTCCAGAAAGGAGGTTCCCGCCGATACGGAACAGACTGCGGCGAGTCCCACGTTTCCGGTCGATTTTTCGGTTCGTTGGTGCGCTCTCCCCTGGTCTCTGCCGGACTGCATAGATACGAACGGATATCACAAATCAGCTTTGTATCGTGCACAAACTCTTGATCAGGGGTTATTAGCCTGCCTAAATCTAAAATAAAGCCTCAATTACGCGCTATATGTTTCCTATCTGTGTTGGGACTATTTTTGAAAATAGAGTGAAGACCAGGTACTAAATTGAAAAAGCCGGATGAATTTTACCTCCATGAACTGTATAATTTATATACAAGGAGATTTAACAAAAATCTAAGGTGCACCGGTTCCGCAGGCGACGCCTGCCTGAATATCGCCTTAAGATCAAGGTGGCATCAATAGAGACGATATCACAGGCAACCTATTGCGGGGGCGGCTGATCGGTACACCTAATTGAGATATTACATTCTCAATAAAAAGGTATCGTATTTTATCAGACAGATGTACGACATGGGTCGTATATATTATCGTTTTTTCTTGACATTTATGAGAACATATTCGAATTGATCCGGTATCAGAGAGTACCCTGCCGGTTTCTGTCCGGATCCCTCCCCTGTCCGTCCACCAGACGGTTCAGTTTCCATATTACTGCGCAAAACGCGGGATCCCACCTGGATATCGATACCGTCCGGGTGTAATCGGGCAGGATAACCCGGCCGGTCAATCGTGTGAGGCGGACATCCGGGAGCGCGGGTAGTGTGCCCCTCGATGTACTGGCAGTCCAGCCATGGCGAGCCGGCTCCCATGTGATACCAGAGGTTCCCAGTGCCTGATGAACCGGGTGGAAACCCCCGGATACAGGGGAATCTCCCGGAATAGGACGTAATTGCATGCAAAAATGTAAGGCCGGATATTTTCGGCGGTGGCACAACCATATCGATCAGCCCAAAGCCATTTTCAACCTGGGGAAAAGAACAGGAACAGATAAGAGAGAATAACCGCTAACACTGGCATGAATAACGATGAGTTCACTGAAAGCCGTGATCCTTGCAGGCGGTGTCGGTACAAGGCTGTGGCCCCTCTCCCGAACATACCAGCCAAAACAATTCCTTAAATTTAACGGGTATTCCCTGTTCCAGGAGACATTTCTCCGTGCCCTCCGGCTCTCTGCGCCCGGAGATATCATGGTCGTGACGAACGAGGTCCACCAGTACCTCGTCACAAACCAGGTCGAAGAACTCGGATACGTCCTGTCAGAATCACAGGTCCTCAAAGAACCGGTCGGCAGGAACACACTTCCCGCCATCACCTGGGCGATGTCTGCGATCCTTGAACGGTACGGTGAGTCGGATGTGGTTATTTTCCCAAGCGATCATAAACTGGAGGATTCCGCTACGGATGAGATCCGGCAGGCTGCCGGACTTGCGAGCGATTACCTGGTCCTGTTTGGCATCCCGCCGACCCACCCGAATACCGGGTACGGGTACATCGCACAGGGTACCCCGCTCGCCGGAGGTTACCAGGTATCAGAGTTCAAAGAAAAACCCGACCTGCCTACTGCGGTCCAGTACCTGTCATCCGGCTACCTCTGGAACAGTGGGATGTTCCTTTTTTCAACGAAAATGTTTTTCCAGGAGCTGGCCCGGTACCAGCCGGAATTTCTCCATGCGTTTGAACAGCCGGTCCCCGACTACCCGGCACTTCCCTCGCTGTCCATTGATTACGGTCTCCTTGAACAGTCCCGGCATGTGGCCGTTGTCCCGCTCATCGCACCGTGGACCGACCTCGGGACATTCCAGGCCTGGTACGAGTACCGCGATCATGATTCAGTCGGGAATACCGGCGAGGCTGAATACATCGATGCCACCAGAAATTTTGTCTTTGCACCCGGGAAAAAAGTAGCCCTCATCGGTGTTCAGGACCTCGTGGTCGTTGATACCGGGGATGCTCTCCTGGTGGCCGACACGGTGCAGAGTGGCAGGGTCAACGAAATGGTGAAGCGTCTCCGGGAGAAAGGAGACCCGGTCATCGACTATCCCCTCCAGGTACAACGGCCGTGGGGTTCCTATATCGAGCTGGAACGGTCAGCATTTTTCCGGATCAAACGCCTTACCGTCAAACCCGGTGAACAGTTGTCCCTCCAGAAACACCTCCACCGGAGCGAGCACTGGATTGTCGTAAGTGGGATGGCTGATGTCCAGCTTGGCGGGAAGCACTACCAGTTCAAACGGGGGGAGAGCACGTATGTCCCTGAAGGGATGAAACACCGGCTAGCCAATTCAGGGAAGATCCCCCTCGAGGTGATCGAAGTCCAGATCGGGGAGTACCTGGAGGAAGATGATATCATCCGGTTCAATGACCGGTACCAGCGATCATGACCTTATTCCTGGTTTGATGGGTCCAAAAAGAATCCCAGCTGGTCCCTGATAATATCTTCAACCCGGCAGGAGGCACAAAAACCGAGGGCCCCGATTTTCCTGGTATCTGCAAGAAGGATCGGGACTTCTGCCGGCCGGAACTTCTCCGGGTCGAAGAATACGGGGACCGTCCCTTTTGTGGTCAGGATGTTGATCCCACCATCTTCAAGCCGGAATTCTTCCTCCCCGGAAAGGAGTATCCGGTCAAGTTTTGTCTTTGGGAACGGGATGCCAAACATCGGTGTGGTGTCGGGTTCAGTGGGGTCTTCTATCACTTTATCGCCATTCGACGCTGCGATCTGCCGGACCGGAAATCCTGCCGCTTCGAGCGTCATCAGGAGGTACGACAATACCGAGGTCGTCCGCATGGTGCCAAGGTTATAGACGTCCCCATAGACTCCTTTCGTGGCAAGCGTGCAGTAACCGCTGGTGATGTCCCTGATATGTGACCAGTCCCGGAACGCGTTGACATTACCGATTGAAAGGGAACTGGTCCTGCCTGTCACCAGCCCTGCGACCTGCTGTGCGATTGCGGCCGTGACAAACGTCACCCCCCTGCCTGCCCCTTCGTGGTTGAAGGTACGCGAAACGATTCCCTTCACGCCGTAACTATGAAAATAGTTCCTTGTCAGGTGGTCGCCGAAGACCTTGCTGACCGCGTAGGGTGACATCGGCCTGAGCGGGTTCGTCTCCGAGATCGGCACTTCAGGGATTTTCGGCTCCGGAAAGATGGTCCCACCCTGGACTTTCAGTTGCTCAAGGTGCTGCCGGGAACTGACCACCAGCCCGTATTCATCTGAAGAGCCGGCAAACACGACGACCGGGTCACCGGTCCCACGCCTCGCTGCCTCGAGGAGGTGATTGGTCCCGATGCAGTTTGTCTGCATCGTTCCAACTGGATCGACAAAGGATTTCGCCACCGAAGACTGTGCGGCGAGGTGAAAGATTACTTCAGGGTCTGCCGTTTTCATGGCGTGGTCCAGGCTTTCAGGATGATCGAGGTCGCCGATGACCTGTACCATTCCGGGTGCTCCCCGGGCACCAGCCAGGACGTTCCTGTTCTCATCCCTGACGGGTTTTCTCACGAGACCATGGACGATGGCACCCTGGTCGAGGAGGTAGCGGGCGAGGTACGGTCCCGCAAATCCTCCCGCACCGGTAATCAGCACACGCCGATCTCTCCATTCTGTCGTTAACAGTCCCGCACCCCACTGGTTGCTATCATGTTGACCTGAGAGCGATTATTTCTTTTGTTGCCCGGGAGATCTTCCGGCTGCCAGTTCAAGGACCGCCCCGATCCGAGGGGTAAAGATTCACGGCAGCAAATAGCATACCAGAGTTGCCAGGTGGTGCCCAGTCATGCAGATAACTCCTCCCGTTATGGTCGTCCATGGCCCCGATATCTTTGACCTCGGCTACGTCCGGTGGCTGGTCGAGTGCATCTGTCCGCGGGAGACAATCGTCTCCGGAGTCATGGCACGGACCGCCGCTGAGGAATCTGGTCTCACCCTCAGATTTGCAGGGCAACCACCGTCATCTGTCCTCCGTGACCTGGCAGGGCCTGCATTTCTTGCAAACTGCGGCAAGACCTGCGAGTCCGGACGAATCTTTGGCCGGATTATTGCCGGGAGACTCCTTCCCGCGGGACTTGTCCATCTCGAATGCAGTGACCGGACCATCTACGCATGGAATGTTGCCGACTTCCTGCTTGCAGATTGGTTATCCCGGGCCACTGGCTTTCCGGTCGAACGGTGTCCTGCCATGCCCGACATTGAAATGGCAGGTATGCGGGAGATACGGGGGTGCATCCCCGGGGAGCCGGTCTTTGTAAATGGGCTGGTCATCGGCACGGCCACAGCCTCAACCGTAGTAATCCGGGGCCGGGATGGCAGTATTGAACCGGTATCCGGGCTGGACCCGAAACCCCACGGGTTTGAGAAACTTGCCCGTCTCGGACCGGTGGACCCGGCCACGGCGTGGTGTAAGAGCGGGGTAGTCAGGCGTCGGGATTCTGGTGGTAGTCATGATATCCAACGCGGCACTGTCAGAGGCCGCGTGGTTGTCATCGACCATTGTGGTCATGGCCTGTACCATCACCTGGATGGCGGTGTCGCAGGAGTGCTCGCGATCGGGGACGACACGACCTCGGTCTGCGGGCATATCTGTGCACACCGGGGTGTCCCGGTATTCGGTATCGTTGATGGCGATGCAGACGGGGTGGTCGTGCCACGGTTTGCACCCGGGTCCGTGATCATCCGTGTCGCGTCCGGTAATGATGACCTGGTCGGCCTTGAACTGGCAGAAAACATACCCGGCGGACCCGTAGAGTGGAGTGCCTGGGTCAGTGCCCAGGTAGACCTGGTCGGTGACCGGGGGACTGTCATGTACCCCCCGGGGTGCCCGCGATGATGTGTGCGACCTGCAAGGGAAAAGGACAGTGTGGCCTCCCGTTCTGTCCGGTCATGAAACGGTTTCATGCCCAGGTGAAGACGGCACCCGTGCGTGAATTCATGGGGTATTCCCCCTCGCTTTTCATCGGTTCGTATGGGTACCCGAGGGTCACCGGTGGTCCTCTCCTGATTGATGATGCCGATGACCCGCCGTCCTGGGTCGCATCCGGGCTTGGGATCGATGATATCGTGGATATCAGGGCCCGCACGATCCGGGGCACGTCACAGGTCACTCCGTACCTATCGGCCCTCCAGGAACTCGCCATCTCGAGTGTCCCGCTGGATGTGGAAGTCCGGTTTGCCCGCCCGGTCTCCTTCGACCTGACGTTTGACGGCACGGTCGCTCCTGTCGGCCTGTCCGGCAGTCTGGAGAAGTTGAAGGTGATCGATAACCCGAAAGTTGACCCTTCCGTGGACCGGGTCACATCGGATACCGACCTCGGCGCCATGGGGGCCTGCGCAGAACTCCACCGGTCCGGGGTTGATGTCTACCAGATCAGCCACCTGATGTCCGGCGGGCTCATTGGCAGGCGGAGAAAAGTTGTCCCGACGCGGTGGTCGATTACGGCGGTGGACGACTCGGTATCCGTGGCCCTGAAAGAAAAAGTGGCACGATACACACCGGTAGACCATATCCGGATGTTCCAGCATGACCTCTACGGGAACCGGATCGCGGTCCTGTTATTACCCGGTGACTGGCGTTACGAGATGATCGAACGGTGGGGGCCGCAGAGCCTCTGGTCCGGTGATGCGGAGAGTATCACCGTCGACCGGGAGGGGCTGAAGAAAAAGGGGTATTCGCCGATAGCGGGTGCCTATTATTCCGCAAGGCTTGCCGTCGCCGAATACCTGGAATCCGCGAGTCAGTGTGCCCGGGTGATCGTGATCCGGAACGTCTCGTCTGATTACTGGGCACCGCTTGGGACATGGGTGATCAGGGAGGCCGTGAGGGGTGCAATGAAACAGCCCGGGGTCCCCTGCGAGACGGTTGATGAGGCGGTGACGAGGGCGGGAATCGCCACCGGTTTTTTGGGCTGGCAACAGCACTCAACGCTCCTTCCGGACATCCGTCACCAGAGGACGCTGCGGGATTTTTTCACCTGACCAGGACGATTTGCGAACGGCAGATCTACGGTGGTTCGGCACCCGGGTCACCGTGGCAACCCTGAAAAAAGGACCTCTAGCTATTCGGCTGCCGCTGGTACCGCTCCCGGATGGAGCTGACCGTCTCAATCTCCGTGATATCCTTGTCATCCCTGATCCGCACGAACCTGGGAAAACGTAAGGCAAAACCTGCCGGATAGTTCGAGCTTACCTGGAGTTCCGAGTAACCGACCTCGAAGACCAGTTCCGGATCAAAACGGACCTCTTTTCCGGACTGGGAGACGATTTGGTCATGGAGCAGGTCATATGCCTCTGCCAGCTGTTCGTCTGAAAACCCGGTCGCGACTTTCGAGAGGGTCACCAGCTCACCATTATCCTGGCATGCAAGGATGAAGGAGCCAAAATAATGTGCCCTTTTTCCCTCACCCCATTCCGCACCGACAACGGCCAGGTCAATGGTGTCCACTTCAGGCTTGACCTTGAGCCAGTTCTTTCCTCTCATTCCCGGTGTATAGGGTGACTCCGTGGCCTTGATCATAATCCCCTCGTGTCCCGCATCGAGGGCGGCATGGTAGAAATCCGTAACTGCCGCCGGGTCATCACTGACCAGCTGCGGTGCAACATGCCTGATGACAGCCGTTTCAAGACGTTTTCTTCGTTCCGAGAGCGGGAGGTCGATCAGGGTCTCACCATCGAGGTACAGGATATCGAACACGTTCGGGACGAGGATGACCTCTTCCTGCATTTTGGAAATATCGTGTTTCCTCCGGAACCGGCGGAGGACTTCCTGGAACGGAAGTGGTCTGTTGTCCTTGATCGCTATCACTTCCCCGTCGAGGATCACATCATGGGACGTGGATTCGTTGAGGATAGCGAGTACGTCCGGGAGGGCATTCGTCACATCCTCCAGTTTTCGTGAATATAATGCCGAACGACTACCCGTCCGGTGAAACTGGAACCTGCTCCCGTCATACTTGTACTCGGCAGTGACGATGCCAAGCTCACCGATCGCTGAAACGATCGACCCCTGCTGGGCGAGCATCATCTTTACCGGGTGGAACGGGGATATATGGACGTCCTTGAGAGCCGCCTCCCCTGTTTTTGCCAGCCGGGCGACATACCCGAGGTCGTTCAGGGCCTGGACCGCATGTTCAACAAGTGCAGGACTGACCCCGAATGCCCTGGCAACGGCCTCCCTGATCGTCCCGTCCCCAACACCGATCCGCAGGTCTTCTAACATGATCCGGGCGAGGTACCGTCCCTCGAGCGGGTCCGCATTGGCGAGAAGTTTCCGGACCACCAGTAACTTCTCACGCTGCGATTTCTTCCCACCGGTACCGGCGATCTTTTCGAACTCAGAATAGACCGTGACCAGGTCGAGTTCTTCCGAAAAAAAAGAAGTCTGCTCTTTTCCCGCGAGCAGTTGTTCTACTGCAAATCCTGCCTCACCGACCCGGTTGATGGTCTCAATGACCGTCTCTTTCTTCGTCCCGACAACGTATGCCACCCCTTCGTAGAGGAGGTTCGGACCAATCCCCAGTTTTTCCGGGCTCCAGTCAGGGAATATCCTGCCCATAATAAACCGGACGAAGACAGGCAGTTCCTCGTCTGAAAGGGCCGGCAACCTCCGGCTGATCAGGTCGATCATCTCGAGGCGGCCCCGTATCCCCTCAAGTTGTTCACAGATGGCGGAAAATTCCCGGAATAGCATGTAGTTCACTGACCTGACAAATAATTGTTGCTGGTCCCGGATAAGAGTTCCCACCCGGTAAATGACGGGATAATGTGATGGAATCACTGGCTGTTTGTAAATCCCTGCATTCTTCTAAAAAAAATTATTATACTGTGAAGGGGCAAGGTACCACATGGAAGAAGAGTGGCAGCCTGATGCGGTTCTTGACATCAGGATTGCCCAGGTCAGGAAGGAATTATCTGAATACGTCGAGAAGAATGCCGACAAAATAGATGTAAATCTCCCGGTTTTTTACGGGCATGTCCTGTCGATCATCGAGAATTCTTTCCCGGGTATTAGCGATGTAGCTCACGACCGCTTAATCGACGATGTGACGATGAAGTTGCTGGATGTGAGCAAACACTCCGGGGATATCGAGTATATCGAGCGACTTTTTTCCCACGCGGTCCGGATGAGAAGACGTCAGACCGGGCGGATGATTTTTGATGTGATCCTTGGTTTCAAGTTGATCGACCTGGGAAAATATGCGCAGGCGATAGAGGTCCTCTCCAAATACCGGACCATCGATGCGATTATCTGTACGGCAATGTCCTACTGTTATTACGCCCTTTCAGATGAGCACCTCAGTGAAGATGGCGTTCCTGCCCACAACCGCAGGCCCAGCGAAAAAGCACTTGCTGCAAGGGAGCAGATGATCGAACTCGTACGCCTCCGTTCCCCCGTGAACCGGCTGAAATTTCCCCATGTCCTCCAGGGGCTGAAGATTAACAAGATATTCTGGTTCATGATCAGGCTTGCCGTGGACTGGTTCCCCACTGAAATTGAGATTCTGAAAATTGGTCTTGAAAAAGCCAGGAAAGATAATAACCGGGATATGAGGGGGGAACTCCTAAAAATTGCATCAGAACGGTACTTCAATGATATGTTCTTCCTCCGGGACCTGTACCATTACAAAATTGAGATGCGTGATGCCAGCGGGGCCACGGCGGTTGTCAGGCAGATGATGCAGCAGCACCCGGATGAACTCGAACCGATTTATTACGGGATGCAACTCTCGATCATCTCCTCGCAGAATTCAGCCTACAGCAGTTTCCGAAAGATGGCGGCCGGGAAAAAGATGCCTTCCAACGTCCTCTTACTGCTTGATTTTGAATTTGAACTTGTGGCAGGACATAAGACCGAGACGTACGCCTGCCTTGAGGAGATCAGGAACCGTGCGCTCCCGAAAAGCCATTACCTGATCCTGATCGAATATGTCACCGAAGATGCCTTTTCAGACGTGGAAAAGCGGGTGAAATCGGCTAAAAAGGCTCTCCTTGATTCTCTTGACCTCTACTGTACGAAAATTCTGAAGATGAAGACTGACTGATACGTCCACGGGGACCCGGCACGGCTGTTTTCCTCACCCTGGTCCCTGGTTATCAGAGGGTGATCTCATCTGACCAGCAGGGAGCAGGTCCGATCTCTGATGCCACGGTCAGCCGGGTATCACTGATGAACAGTCCAAGACCTGTTTTCCCGCTTTTCAATGCAATATCCGGCGTGTTATTCACCTCGCTTAAATGTGCCAGCCGGATGTGCGTCATGTCCGGGCCAAGCTCCCGTATGCATTGTTCCGCGGCGTAATTCGAAAGGTGGCCGTTTTTCGACCTGATCCGCCGTTTCAGCATCTCCGGGTACGGCCCGGTGCGGAGCATTTCCGGGCAGTGGTTGCTCTCGAGGATGATGGAATCAGCTTGTTTGAGATATGCCATGATCCGGTCGGTAACGATCCCCGTATCCGTACAGAACCCGAGCCTGGCGCCTCCGGACGCGACCAGGTAACCGCATGGTTCCCGTGCGTCGTGGGAGGTGGGAAATGCCTCGATCTCAAATTCATCACAGAGAAACGGTTCGTGGCACCTGATCGCGGTGTGACTGACCGTTTTTTTTGCAGGGACTTTTCCTGCCAGGGATGCAGAGAGTGTGCCTTCGGTGGCGTACACCGGGATGTTGAGTCTCCTTGCAAGTGGCCACACTCCCTTCATATGGTCGCCATGTTCGTGAGTGACGAGGACGGCCGTGATCAGGTCCGGGTTTCCCCCCGCTGCCCCAAGCCGCCGGAGTGTCTCCCTGACAGACAACCCCGCATCAATGAGAATGGCGCTGCTCTCACCCTCGATATAGGCACAGTTTCCCTTGCTGCCGCTGGCGAGCGTGATGCACCGCATGGTAAATAATCTTCGATGTCCGGGCCATTAATAGGGTATGATGGGTACAGGACCAAAGGGACTGGGGGGATTTTCCGGTTGGTGGCCGGCCCTCGCATTTCCCCGCATCAACTCTTCATGACATGGACGGCGGACGCCTTGAAACAGGCCTGCATCTCCTTTCCGGGCTGGATGCCGAGTTCCTCCACCGACCTCCGGGTGACGATCACCTTCAGGGGAAACCCGCAGTCCAGGGTCACGAGGACAAACGGGCCACTCAGCGTGGTAACCGTGACCGTTCCGGGAATACAGTTCCGTGCACTGGTGCTCATATTTTCCGTAGCCAGTCCGCTATGGAGCGTGATATCGTCGGGATGAATGCTGATAAACACCTGGCTACCGAGCTCCCCTGCCGAGACCGCTTCAACCTCCTTACCGTGCGTTGAAATGGTTACAAGGCCCTCATCGGTCTTTGTTATTGTCCCGTCGATGATATTTTCAAGGCCGACAAACTTCGCGATCTCGCTGTTCATGGGCCGGTGAAAAACCTCTTCCGGTGTACCCGCCTGGGTGATCATCCCCCCGATGACCACGGCAATCCGGTGGGCGATACGCTGGCCCTGGTCAA
>CAIJED010000079.1 GCA_903819595.1 uncultured Methanomicrobiales archaeon
TCAGGCACTGGACACCGGATTGCGATTTCAATATTCCTGTTGAAATTTCGGTGCTCCCTCCTCTTCCCTGGCATTAGGTTTGATGACGACAATGGTCCATCAGATCGATTGAAGCCGGGCCCGGGAACGTGGCACAATGCTTCGCAGACCGGAACTCCCGGTCTTTTCCATCTTTGCAAACGCTTAACCCGGGGTTCGGTGAATATGTATACCGAATTCCAAAGCTCCGTCCCAGGACGGTGTCTATGCGAACCACAATACCACCTGGTCAAAAAACCAGGACGTTTAATAGAATCATGACGGATCACCCGGCAACGTTAACCACCTACACCCGGCGGGGTCTCCCGGCCATAGTCCGGACACCATAGATTTTTATCCCTGCGTTCCTCTCACCCTTACTGATATGAACGATCTTCGCATCCCGGGAACCCTGTCCCTCGGTATTCTTGTAATGTTACTGTTAACCCTCCCTATGGGAGTTTCGGCCCTTGCATCGTATTCAGGTGGCCACGTCTCGATCGATACACCGGTTGCTGATGATGTGTTCGCTGCCGGGGGTCAAATCACGGTAAATGCCCCTATAGACAGCCTTATAGCAGCCGGAGGTACCGTCACGCTCAACGCCCCGGTCAAGGGTGATGTAATCGTCGCAGGCGGGCGGGTCATCACCAACAATGCTATCGGTGGCAAACTCGTCGCCGTCGGAGGTACCGTTGATGTGAACGGGGATGTGGGAACAAATGCCCTGATCACCGGCGGAACGGTGAAGATCAACCCAGGTTCCACGATTGGGAGGGATGCGATGATATCCGCCGGCACCGTCACAAGTGCGGGTCATGTAATGGGAAATCTTTCTGTGCATTCCCGGAGTTTTGCCAATACCGGTACCATCGAAGGAAAAAACACGTATATCCAGACTGAGTCCCACAGTTTATTTAAGATTTTCACGGTGCTCGGGCTCCTGTTTTCAGTTGGCTGGCTGATACTCGGGCTTATTCTCTTAAAGATTGCACCATTGCGATACCGCGTTGTGGAAGATGAAGTCAGAAAATCACCGGTGGTGAAACTGGTTGTCGGGTTTGTCGGGCTGGTTGGGGCCTGCATCGGTCTGTTCATTCTTGCGATCACGATCGTAGGGCTTCCGGTAGCGCTGATTGGGGGTCTGCTTGTAGGTATAGGGGTCATCATATCGGTATTCTTTGTTTCTTCTGCATTTGGCAGGACGCTTTTTGGCTGGTTAAAGATCCGGGCAAACGACTGGCAGGCTTTTGTCGCAGGTTTTATCATATTGAATATCCTCTTCCGGGTACCGGTAGCCGGTTTCTTCATTCTTATCCTTGCAATCAGCCTCGGGTCCGGTGCGTTGCTCTACACGGTCCACAATCACTGGAAGGTCATTACAGGGGCGGCAGGCTAATCCCGGCCCGGATATCTTCCATCCTTTTCTATTGACCTTCTTCTTTCGCATTGGAAAGTAGAAGGATTACTACTTTTTCACCCCCACCGGTTCCGTCAATCGGATCCAGCCTGGCGATCCCAAAATAGAAGACTCCAGTATGCCAGGTGTATTCTATCAGAATCGTGGAGAATTACCTTTCTTTACCTTGCCTTGTATCATTGCACGGATGGTCCCCACGTGACGGCCAAGGGAATCAAAACAGTACGGACAAAAAAGAAATGGTCCCGGGGCACCTGGCAACTCCCTTTCAGAGCCCAGGCATCCCTGCGTAATTTCCAGTAATCAGTCTTCTGATTCCGGCGTTGGTGGTGTTTTATACACGAGCCATAATACACCTGTCGTACAGGCAATGATGATGACCACGAGAAGGACTGCACTCCAGATATCTTCACTGAATCGTGTACTCATCGAAAGGGAGGTACCGATAAGGTTGTTGATCATGCCAATCAGAAGCGAAATTGCAAAAAATATAATTAACCCGGAAAATATCCCGAGGATAATTCCTGCCACAATCCTGAGCGGCGCCGGTTTTGGAACATTATCAGTCATGGATCCCCTATTTAACGCATTAATATATAGGGATTCCCATTTCGCGAAAAGGTCACCCGGGTATGATTCATATAGCGTTGTACCATGCCTCATTCCATTGAAGAGAACATTCATCCGTCATTATCTTCCATGAATATAAGAGTTATATCAGTTTTTACGTCCGGCAAATGACAGAACACTCCATAGTCCCACTATTATCCTGAACCTATGAGGCAGGAGTTTTCAGGTCCGAAAATAAGATTAACTTTGGAATTCTTCGATATTCCGGGAGTTTATGTTACGCAAATACGAAAAAATGATGCAGGAAGAGACAAGAACCAGGATCGCCAGGGATACGAATGAACACGATTAAAGTATTCTGCCTCGACTCCTCGGAACATTCCAATCACTTAAAGCAGCTACTCTGGGATGACAATATCGCATTTGAAGAAATATATCTCGGTAGCACCCAGGCGATCCATGACCTCCGCAACGGAGGGCTCAGGCATGCGAAGGCCCCGGTCCTACAGGTAGAAGAACACTTTTTCACAGGCGAAGACCTTTTCCCCGGGGGTATCATTGATAGTTCATTTATTGAGCAGTGCATCAGGAATCCTGACCTCCTGATCAAAGCCAGGAACAAAATCGCAGCTGTTTCACCTTCCGGATAACCGGAACTGCCCTCATTTCTATCAGAATCCTGCCAAAAAGGATGCCAGAAGAAAGGGTTTATCCGGGCATCGTTATCCCCGGTTACCAGTTATTTCCGTATACACGGCATGAGGTGATCCCCCCAGGCCCTCTTCCCGGTACGGCAGCCAGGGTGGAACGGCACAACCTGGGCAGATGTATTTTCATCTGTCCAGGAAGGGAGAGATATTGCGTTATTTGCCTTTCATTTATCAAGGTGTCTCATGAAATGGCAGGAATTTTCCTTGTAACCGGGAAGACATCAGTTCCCCCTATAATTCCCTGACCATGAGTGTAATCTCCCCAGGAATGTCCCGAAAATAACAGGCACCGTCCAAGGATAATTCCTGGAACGGTATCTTATATCCCGAAACGAATCCACATGAACAAAATAAACTCCGGGAGGCAGGAGACGTGCATTCGGCAAGGGCGTATGAAAAGCCCCTGTCACGGGCATTTTCAAGTGCGGTCCGGACCAGGGCTTTTGCCACCCCAAGCCCCCGGAACTGGGGAGTAATACCCACCTGGAAGATATGAAGAGCTTCGCCGGGTCCTGATGGGTAGTTTTCGTGGTAATACATCTCCAACCTGCCAAGGACGCAGGTGATCTCGTGAAAAAGTGAAAATATTTCAGCCATACGGGGGTCACGGGAAGACCAGTCTGTTGATAGATCACTGCAAAATATGAACCCAGCAGAATCTCCGGATATCGTATCCTTAACGATGTAGCTCAGCAGATCTGAGGCACACAGGGAGACATACACGTGCGCAGGAGGTAAAAATAGTTCCGGACCAATCCGGCAATAACGGGTCATCGGCTCATCGGTCAGGAAAACACTTGCATAACACCGCGTTACTCCTGGAACATCACCCGGATAAAGGGGCTGAATGAGTAATTGGGGGCCGGATGTGATACTATGACTCATTGGTATGTTACACGCAGGGTTACAATATTTATCTTCCTGTAATAGCCGGTTCTTAATGTTAGACCGGGTGTCCTGATTGAAATCACCAGGTAACTGGCGAGTTCCCGATAACTGAATCGTGCCTATTAAGTACCTCGCCGTGCAACAGGATGGATCATAGGGCGGTGTATTCACGCCAGTGAGTATCGCAGGCCTATAAAAAAATCGGATGGACCATGACAGGGATTTACCAGAAAATTGTAATTGCGACCGACGGGTCAGAAAAAAACCTGAGTGCAGTCATTGAGGGGTTGATGATCGCCCGTGTTTCCAGGGCAAGACTCGAGATTGTTTATGTAATTGACACAAAACCCCTGTATACGGGTGTGATCGAGGAGTCCTACGCCGGGATGTACGATACCCTTCGCGAGGAAGGAGAACTGGCACTAGGGCAAGTCAGGGAGCTGGCAGGTGACCTTGAAATTGAGACCTTCCTCCTTACCGGGAAACCCGCGACTGAGATCGCCCGGTTTGTGAAGGAACGTGGGGCCGATCTACTGGTAATAGGGACCCAGGGGAAAACAGGCCTTGGAAAACTCATCCTCGGAAGCGTTGCTGAGAGTATCATCCGGACAGCCCCCTGTTCCGTGCTGGTGGTAAGGAAATCTTAAAAGCCCATTAATTTGGTGATAATCACTGCACTGCGCCGGATATATTTAAAAAAAAACTAAATATAGAGGTTCCCCAAGTCAATAATTATCAGGCACCTTTCGCAGTGAACAAGGTACCAAAGGGTACGGAGGCCCCCCATGATCGCGGATATTCTCTTAACAGTTATTATTTTCTTAAACATCCTGTTTGCCATCACCATTATTTTCATCCAGAGGAAAAACCCGACCGCCATTGCCGCATGGTTACTCGTCCTGTTCCTCATCCCGGCTCTCGGGTTTGTTCTCTTCCTGATATTCGGGCAGAATTTTCGCAAGGAAAAAATGTTTGCCCTGAAGAATGAGACCGATAAGGAATTAATGGAGATCATTTCGTCTCAGAAAATGCATTTAAAGTCTATTCAGACTGATGTAAAGGACCGGTGGACCGGTGCCCTGCACCGGATGATCCTGATGCTGCTCGAGGGGAACGGTGCCGTGATCACGGGAAACAATAAGATACGTGTATACACCGACGGAAAATTGAAATTTGCCGACCTTATTGACACGATAGGGAAGGCCCGCGATCATGTGCATATGGAATATTTCATCCTGAAAGATGATGGTCTTGGGCGGGATATTCTGGCAGCCCTGTCTGAAAGGGCCCAGGCAGGTATGGAAGTCCGCCTCCTTGTGGATGGTGTGGGAAGTGGTGCGTTGCCGAAACGTTTCTTCGAAGAACTGACAAGGGCGGGTGGGCAGCATGCGGTCTTTTTCCCATCACTGGTTTCATTCCTGAATTTCAGGGTAAATTACCGGAACCACCGCAAAATCGCAGTAATAGATGGAGAGACCGCTTTTATCGGCGGGTACAATATCGGTGATGACTATATCGGGCTGGATAAGCATTGGGGTAACTGGCGTGATGCGGCGGTCCGGATTGAAGGCCACGGTGCGATGGTCGCACAGTTGCGGTTTTTACTGGACTGGAATTATGCTTCGAAAGAGCATATCGAGTTCAGCGACCGGTACTTTCCAGATAAACCATTACCTGACGCCTCGGCCGTGCAGATCGTTTCAGGTGGCCCGGATATTAAATGGAACCCGATTAAGGAGTCTTACCTGAAAATGATCACCTCAGCGACTGAAACGGTGTATATCCAGTCCCCATATTTTATTCCTGATGAGAGCGTGACTGATGCACTCCGGATTGCGGCCTTGTCCGGGGTCGATGTGAGGATCATGATACCCGCAAGGCCGGACCACATGTTTGTGTACTGGGCGTCACACTCCTACGTGGAAGAACTGCTCGATTCCGGAGTTCGTGCATATACCTATGATAATGGCTTCCTCCATGCAAAGACAATCGTAATCGATGGGGCCGTCGCGTCGGTCGGCAGTGCAAACTGGGATGTCCGTAGTTTTAAATTGAACTTCGAAACGAACGCCATTATTTATGACGAGGAGGTAGCAGGAGAATTCCATAGGGCATACCTGGA
>CAIJED010000080.1 GCA_903819595.1 uncultured Methanomicrobiales archaeon
CGGTTTAATCTCATGGATATGGACACCGTCATTGACAGAATCAAATATGCCCCGGAATTTCTCCTCGCTCTCCCGAAGAGCGTCCTCAGCCACCCTGCGTTCTGTTATTTCCTCTTCCAGCTCAACATTGGAAGCCAGAAGTAACGTACGTGCATTTTTGATACTGGATACCATCTCGTTGAATGTCCGGGAAAGGTAGCCCAGTTCATCGTTGCTGGTAATCTTTATTTCTGTATCAAGATCACCCGAACCGATACGTTCAGCCCCGTCCTGGAGTGCAGAAATGGACCGGAGAACCTGGCGGTTGATGAAGAGATAATTGAGCAGAAATAATAGTATGAGGAGCGCAATCGATAACGAAATAATCAGGGTATTCCGCTGCTGGACCATGCGGGCTTCGGATTTCACCATCTCTGAAATTTCAGTTGACCTGGATATCAACGTCTGCGTTTGTCCTGATAATGTGCTCGTATAAAATTCCCTTAATTCCTGGTTTTCCCCGGAAGACTCTGTTTGCTGTAAATTGTTCGTTACCGCTACAAGATTGGAAAAGGATACATTCAGGTCCCTTTGGCTCTCGAATATATCACTGAGTATGGCCTGCTGGGAAGGATCTGCGAAGGTGAGTCCCTTAAGTTGCTCTGTAAAGGCCGTATATTTAGCATTCCAACGTTCTACCGGGTGTATCCCGCCATGGACCAGATAATCTGTTTCCAAGTAGTAGAGTTCAAACGAAGAGGATTCAACCGTATCAATGATCTGCTGCTTTTTTTGTATTTCCTGAAGTTGGCTGGTGCTTGCAATGAACGAGAAAAGAATTATGGCTGCCAGGACAACAAAGAGGATCAGGCTGATAGTTACCTGTGTTTTTATTTTCATCGCATCACGGCCATACCTTTACTCACCTGATGAGGGTTATTGCAGCCGGTTTCAACCTGGAGAGGGTATCCGAAGAGATATATGTTGAAAAGTCCGGCACTTCTGTCAGGTTAGACAGGTTATTACGGATCCTCCACCGTGTTTCGTCTTCCATTGATGTGATGAGCGATTGGGAAAGAGTGACAGAAAAATGATGATTCTGCCATTCCTGGTCCCGGTAATCATCCGTAAAATTTGTCATTCTCTGGGCAACTTTTTTCGCTTCTTCAGGGTGGGAATGGACATAGTTTTCTGCCTGGATAACCGATGCCAGCACCGCCTCCACGATACCGGGGCGTTCCTGCAGTGTTCTCTCATTAACGACAAGGGAAAAGTGAGCATGCTGTCCAAGATTGGCTGGCCAAACCACCCCATTTTCCCCTAAATTCTGCCGCATCTGGTAAATATAAGGCTCGAACGACACTGCCGAATCAATATCTCCCCTCGCGAGTGCATCCACCAGTGATGCAGGGGGAAGATAGATTACGGTGACATTCCGCAGTGACAAGTCGTTTAATATAAAAAATCTGTCAAGGAAATATTCCCCGATGGAACTCTTTGATACACCGATTCTTTTCCCTTCAAGGTCCTTTATCTGGATTATTCCCCTGTCCCTGCGACTGACCACGTAAATCGTATCAGATTCTGAAAGCGTAGCGATCGCCCGAACTGGATTATTATACAGCGCAGGTTCTGATAAGGAATACTCATTGACATAACCAAAATCAATGTTGCGATCCAGGATGTCCTGCATTAAGATCGAACCTGAAGGAGATCGTTTGAATGTGACATTAAGGCCGTGTTGTGCATAATACCCCTGGTCATTGGCTACCAGTAACAGGGTCGATGCGGTAGTGGGACTTGGATCAATCGTAATATTTTCCATCTGTATGGTATGCCGGGGTTGAACGGATTGCAGGTACCAGATACCGCCACCGGTAAGGATAAGGAAAATAATTATTAATCCGATGATCCAGTTTTTTTCCATGATATATTACGACGACACCTCAATGTATCAGAATAAAAAGGTATTGAAATACTCCCATTTGCAATTCCTGCATATGGGTTGTCATACCGAAAATTTTTCCGTAGTTCGGGAACAGGTTTTTTAGATAACTGGTCCCGCTCAGGTGTGAGGTTACCTTTTCATCTGGATAAATCAGGCCCAGCACAATAGGTTACGCTCCCAGATTTGACGGAGCAAAAATTCATTCGTCCAAATCGTGCACCATTTCATCAATTGATCGGTAAGGACCTCTTCGCCAGCGGCTAGTTCAGTATCGGCGAGGACGTGCGGTGGACGTCGGTTTCAGGGATGTTTGATGAGGGGAAAAACCACCTGTTTCTCCCGGACCCCGGGATCTGCATAGCTTGATGCTGAGCAATGCGTCGGTCCTAAAGGGCCTGATTGTCGTTAATGGTGCATCGCACTAAATTAAGTCTTTTTTTCGCTAGCAGCGATATTTATATTCCCTTTCCCAATTTCACCATGTACCTTCTTCAGAACCATTTGGGCCGCAGATACCATCACTGCCCGACACTCCCAATGCCTCGCGGGACGAAATGGACGGGACGAAATGGATCGCCTGTCGGAGAGAGGTGATGCCGGTCATCGGAGGTCGTGTTTTTGCGATTGTTGTTTTCGTCGTGGCCTTCACCGGGCAGAAAGTACTGAACAGGGGATTCCAGGACGGTGACATCCTCACCGCCAGGTCCCAACACGAGGGCCCGCAGGTGCCGAACAATGTAGATATCACACATCTCGATACGATAAGCCCGGATCCAAACGTCCGGGCCCGGCATCTACGAGTAGAGCATGATGCTGCACTTATTCGGGGCTGCTGCTTCGGGGGTGACGTGTGGGGTGGATTCACCCGATGCAGAGGGTACGAACGTTACTGCGACGCCGTACAGAATTCACGAACGGCTCAATCATGCCAGAACACCAGGAAATTGTGGTTGCCAAATATTAATATATTCCTGGAATTGAATGTGACAACTGAATAAGGGGGAGTCTGAAATGGATGCAACCAGCCTAGAACTGAGAAAATTTGTTGCTCCCGAGTTCGTCATAGGGAAAGATGCACGCCTGCTTGCCGGCAGGTATGCAAACCTGAGTTTGTAGTTTTCTAACTTACTTGCTACAGTAAATTTTCAATAATCTAGAATATAGGGCTTCAATTTTAAAATGGCTTGTGTATATCGACCGGAAGGTATATCTATATGTAAGTTATAATTATAAC
>CAIJED010000081.1 GCA_903819595.1 uncultured Methanomicrobiales archaeon
TCTTCAGGCAAGACAAAAATAAAATGACCCCTGCTATGAATGAGGAAATTCTATGTAAGCCATTAAGCTGGAATGATTTTTTAACAACAGATTATCAGACATAAAATAGAACATTACCGAATTTCCGGGTTAAAAAAAATGGCCCGTCGGGACCCACCGGTTAATAGGCAGCCACTGGTTCCCCTTCAGTGCTGTAACCGGTATCATGCTCCTTCACAAAGAGCATCAGCACGATCCCAAGTACTTCAATGCACATCAGGAACAAAAAACCCACATCAAATGCACTGGCTATTTCTGCCGGCATGAGCCTGTGGGCAGCTTCCTGGGCCAGCCGGGACCCGGCGGCAACGGTCGTGACAAGCATGACGAGTGCAACCCCGAGTGACGAGCCCAGGTTGGACATCATTTTTATCAGGCCTGATGAGGTCCCCCGCTCCTTTACCGGGGCTTCACCCATGACGGCACTGTTCAGCGGGGCATAGGCAAACCCGGTACCGGCACCGAGCATAAAGAGATAGATTTCCACATGCCCGACACTTGATTGGGAACCGAGAGTGGAAAGCAGGAACAACGCGAGTATACTTACAACAAAGCCAAGGACAATCGGTTTTTTTGTCCCGATCACGTCCGAGATCCTTCCTGCAATGGGTGAAGTAAGAATCATCCCGATCGGCAGTGCGAGCAGGATGGTCCCTGCATTGTCCGTGTGGATAAACTTGACCATTTCGAGATAGAATGGGATCAGGATCATCACACCTGCAAGGCCTATCTGGGTGATCATGACATTCACATTCTGCAGGGTGAACGCCCGGTTCCTGAACAATTTCAGGTTGACCAGCGGTTCAGCAGTCTTTCGCTCGCGGATAAAGAATATACCCCAGAATATCGCCGATGCAACCAGCGCCACAATGCCATTCACGGGAGCCGGGGTGGTGAGCAGGTTAAGCCCGAGGATCAGCGTACCGAGGCCTGCAAATACAATGATGACGCCGGGGACATCCATTGATCCACCCGGGGATACCGGGTCCGCACGGGGAAGGATATAGATTCCAAGTAGAATTGCCAGTATCCCGACAGGCAGGTTCACGAAAAAGATGAACTGCCAGGAGAGAGCACTGGTGAGGAAACCCCCGAGTACCGGCCCGAGGGCCGCACCAAGCATCGTAAACATCGCCACCATCCCGAGCGCCTGCCCCCGCAGCGACGGGGAAAGGTAGGTAGTGACCATGACGGCCCCAAGTGCCGAGATAATCGCCCCACCCACCGCCTGGAGCATGCGTGAAATGATAAGGATATCAAGTGACGGAGCGAGGCCACACAGGGCAGAACCGAGCGTGAATATCGCAAAACCCACCAGGAACAGTTTCCTGAAGCCTTTGATATCTCCAAGACGTGAGGCAAAGAGGAGCAGGCTGACAAGGACGATCAGGTACGCGTTCAGCACCCAGGAGACCGTCACGGTCGAGACCTCAAATGCCTTACCAATCGTAGGCAGGGCGATGTTCACAATGGTCCCATCGAGGCCGGCCATGAACGATCCAAGGGATATGACGAGGACAATCAGGAGTTCTTTCGGGGTCATTTTCTGATGGGCGGAATTATCACTCATAACTGTATTACCTGATCAGGGGTGACCGCACAGGTATTTATAGTTGTTTAAAAAAGTTCTGAAATATCCCGTCCTATCCCGTTATTGTTGTATTCCCGGCATTTCCGGTGATGAAAAAGATGTGATGATAAAATTTAGTGTTTCCTGCGCCTGACCCTGACAGATTCTGCATGGGCAAAAAGTCCCTCAGCTTCTGCAATCGTTTCGACGATATCGCCGATGGCCTCAAGCCCTTCCGGGCTCACCATCTCAACAGAGGTAGTTTTGCAGAAATGGTTCACATCAAGACCTGAATAGAGCTTTGCGTAACCGGCGGTCGGAAGGACATGGTTCGTCCCAATCGCATAATCCCCGCTAGCGACACTCGAGTATTTCCCGACAAATATTGCCCCTGCATTTTCAACACGTGTAACGAGGGAGAGAGAGTCCGCGGTCTGTATAGAGAGGTGTTCAGGGGCAACCCTGTCCGACACGGTGACTGCCTCATCGATATCCCGGACAACGACGTACCCTGAATTTAGGAGTGATTTTTCGATGATCTCCTTTCTTGGAGCCTTTTCCGTCATCCGGGCGACAGAATTTCCAACTTTTCCGGCAAGGGCCCGGTCCGTTGTAATCAGGAGACAAGCCGCATCCGGGTCATGTTCTGCCTGGGCAAGGATATCTGCGGCGATGAAATCCGGGTCGGCCGTATGATCGGCGATAATTGCAATCTCGCTCGGACCCGCGGGGAAGTCGATTTCAACATGGTCCCTCATCATCATTTTTGCCATTGTCACGTACACGTTCCCGGGCCCGACAATTTTCTGTACAGGTCTGACCGTTTTCGTCCCGATAGCCATCGCAGCAATAGCCTGAGCACCTCCGGCATTGTAGATTTCATCAACACCGGCAATATCAAGGGCGACCAGTGTTAACGGTTTGATCGGAGGCGGTGAACATGCACAGATCTCGCGGACACCTGCCACACGGGCAGGCACTGCACACATCAGGGCGGTTGACGGGTACGCAGCACGACCACCGGGAACGTAAATGCCCACCCTGCGTAATGGGGTTGTTTTTACCCCGAGGACAATCCCGGGCTCGACCGTATCTAGCCAGAGGTGCCGCGGGCGCTGGAGTTCGTGGAACCGCCTGATGCGGGCCTCTGCCTTGATGAGGCAGTCAACAACGTTCGCATCGACGGCATCATACGCAGCATTAATTTCTTTTTCTGATACCGCGACTTCCTCGAGGACGACGTGCCGTGACATCGCCTTCAGTGCTTCATCTCCGTCTTTCCGGACCCGCCCGATGATCTCCGTCACCTGTTCACGGACACCCTCCAGACTCGATCTCCGACTGGTAATCCAGTATTCGACCCTGACTTCCTTCCACATCGTAGGAATATCTTGCGCAGAAATGTTTGTTAAGGTTTCGGGATACGGAGTGTGATGGCTACCCAAAAAATCCTCAGACTCCTGAATCGAAAGGGTACGACCGTTCCTTTTCACGTCACCGGATAGTGATAGTCACGTGTTTTAACCAGGTTACCACATCACGACCAGCTCATGGCCCTCGCATACTATCACGGGACCGAATTTACCTTCGCTCAACCTGGATTTTGATATTCATCCGTGGTTTCCACCAGTCCATTGATGTATTCACCTCGAACAATGCACGTCGATATGTTAACATTGGTTCTGGTCGAACCACTCCTCTCATGTGGCAGGCAATCACTATCGAAACATGGGTGGAAGAACGGAGGTCCGGGATATCCGGGGTGAAAGGACCTGTTGAAGATATTATCCGCATGGTACGGGAAGGCGGTGATCAGGCCCTTTTCAACCTTACGGAGAAATTTGATCATGTCCGGCTTGACGAACTCCTGGTCAGTGGCAGGGAGCGGGAAGAGGCGTACGAAAAAGTAGAGCCCCGGCTGGTTGAGAGTCTTATCGAAGCAGAGGCACGGATATCTGCTTTTCACGAGATGTCACGGCCTGCAGACATGTGGCTCAGGGAGGTCTCCCCGGGTATCACCCTCGGCGTGAAGACTACCGCACTCGACCGGATCGGGGCGTATGTCCCCGGGGGCAGGGCCGCATACCCCTCCACGGCATTGATGTGCACCGTGCCTGCCAGAGTCGCCGGTGTTCCATCGATCTGTTGCTGCTCGCCGCCACCGGTCCACCCGGCCACCTTAATTGCCCTCGATATTGCGGGTGTTGACGAAGTCTACCAGGTTGGTGGGGCCCAGGCCATCGCAGCTATGGCACTTGGCACGGAGACAATTGAGGCCGTGCAGAAAATTGTCGGACCCGGAAATGTCTATGTCACCGCTGCAAAAGTCCTTTTGAGAGAATATGCAGAGATCGATTTTCCTGCAGGCCCAAGCGAGATCGCGATAATTGCCGACGGGAACTCAGACCCGGAGTTTATTGCCGCGGATATCCTTGCCCAGGCCGAGCATGACCCCCACGCGGCCTGTGTCCTGATTACGACCGATGAAACCGTGGCAGAAAAGGTCGGGGTCATTGTGGGGACCATGACAAAATCAGCATCCCGCCGGGAAATCATTGAAAATGCACTCAATAATTCGGGGTACTATGTTGCTGACTGCCTGGACGAGGCGATCGATGCAGTAAATTACATCGCACCGGAACACTTGTCTATCCAGACGGGTGACCCGATGCATGTCCTGTCACGGATCCGGCATGCAGGCTCAATTTTTGTCGGGCCGAATGCTGCTGTCGCATGCGGGGATTTTGCTTCGGGCACCAACCATGTCCTCCCGACTGCGGGGTATGCAAGGACGTATTCGGGCCTCGATGTGAAACATTTCACCAAGACCTCAACCGTCCAGATCATCGACCGTGAAGGGATTGAACTGATCGGGGATACCGTGGAGACCATTGCAGATGCGGAAGGGTTGAATGCTCATGCAGAATCGGTACGAGTCCGCCGCAGACGGCCTTAACCGAATACAAAACAGGATTTTTCCAGGGAATTAACGGCTCGCAGTAGTACAATGCAAAAAATACGCCCGAAGCCACGGGGCCATCCACATCGACAATGAAAATCGAAATACTTACCTTTTTTACGCCTGAAGTTGCAGGATTCCGGATTTATCCGATACCGGATTGGAAAAGGGCGTGGCAGATTTCCGTTCAGCACATACCGATATAATTTGAGAGCAGCCTGAGACCTATTAACCCGCTCTTTTCCGGGTGGAACTGGACCCCATAAACATTGCCGTTATGGATGGTTGATGCAAAACGGCAGATATATTCCGTTGACGTCAGGGTATATTCGGGGAGGGTGTCTGCGTAATAGGAGTGGACAAAATAAACGAATTCTTCTGTTAAAAATCCCTCGAACAGGGGGTGATCCGGCTCCTCCAGGCAGACCTGGTTCCAACCCATCTGGGGTACCTTGTACCCGGGCTGGTGGGCAAATTTCCGGACGGTTCCGGGCACCAGGGCAAGCCCCTCATGAAGTCCGTGTTCTTCGGAACGTTCCATCAGCATCTGCATTCCAAGGCAGATCCCGAGCAGTGGCACGTCTCTCGAACTGCTGATCACGACGTCACGGAGTTGACCGAGTTGGTCCATGCCCTCGCGAAATGCCCCGACACCCGGGAGGACAATCCCGTCAGCCGACCCGATCTCGCCTGCATCCGCTGTAATAACCGGGGATGCACCGGCTTTTTCAAGACCTTTCATGACACTTCTCAGGTTGCCAAGCCCGTAATCAACAATTGCTACCTTCTTCATCTGCGACATCACCCCCGCTATCCCTGGCCGGGTCCGGGACCCGGACCCCCTGGTCTTTTTTACGCCACCGGCTCTCCGTCGTCCACTCCGGTGGAAATCCCTGGATTTTTCGCCATTCTTCCAGGCGGCTGTTCCATGACTGCATCAGTGCCGGGTGGTTGCGACCAATCTCTTCAAGCACTGCGATATCACTGGACGGACACATAAAGCAGCCGATCCGGTCAAGTCCCTGTGTATAGAGGATATTGTACGGCCCTTTTTCCCGGAAGATATACAGCCAGAC
Source organism: uncultured Methanomicrobiales archaeon (assembly GCA_903819595.1). Lineage (GTDB taxonomy): Archaea > Halobacteriota > Methanomicrobia > Methanomicrobiales > Methanospirillaceae > CAIKOD01. The sequence continues at coordinate 5,645 of CAIJED010000081.1, forward strand.
ATGCATCGCAGTCCAGTCCTGGATGGGGGCCGCCGAGAGCTGGTTTAGGACATTGCGGTTCCGCCAGACACGGTTTGAAGTCGCCCGCTTCAGTGACTCGTACTTTCGTTGACCGATAAATGAAAGACATTCACCCCATTCCCCGGATATCCGCTGTTTTACGGGGTTCAGTTTACAGACACCGCAGCACCAGCGGTGATCAACTGCGGGTGGCCCCTCGCGGGCAAACGTCTCCCAGAACTCCTTCTCACCTGAACACCTGACCGCAGTAAGACCATACTGATCGATCGTGTTCTCGACGCACTCGTACGTTTCGGGAAACTCAAGGCCGGTGTCGGCAAACAGGATTGGCACTTTCCCAATCGCTTTCATCACCACGAGCAGCGTGGCAAGGCTGTCCTTCCCACCTGAGAACGAGACATTGACCGGGAGCGCATTTCTTTCCGTCACCTCCTGGATAAACCGGACCGATGCAGTCTCGGCTTTTTCGAGAACTGCCGTATTCGCCCTGACCGCATCATCCCAGGTCGCGGCCCCCGGTACTACATCGGACCGGATATTCCTCCTGGTTCTGACAATTGCACCACGTTCCATTGATTCTGCCGTGGCAGCACTGACCTTCGCCCTGCCGACACCAACACATTCGCCGGAACGGGTGAAGATAAAGACCTCGTCCCCTGCACGCACGAAATGATCGATATGAACAAGTCCGGGCCTGAGCACACTGGCCCCTTCCATCAGTGATTTTTTTGCCCCGTCATCAACAATGACAAAACGCTTCGTGGGTTTTAACAATACCGCTGCTTCGGGCCGGGGTATCGGCTCCCATGCACGTTTTTCAGGCATATAACGGATGGACCCGACGACGGCACCCCCAATGACAATCTCCTCCATCCTGTCCGGGTCAGGTACTTTATTCAGGAGTGCAATATGCCCGGCGGGTAGTAACTGGTTACCGAAATGGTCAGAAAAGACCTGGTTGACCAGGTCGATATCATATTTGAACGCAGGCCTGGCATCCCCGGGAGGGGTAACCGGGACCTCGCGGGTAAATGCACCGCAGGCGCACTGGCGCGACATCACGGGGGTATGACATGAATCACACCACCTGAGCAGGATTTTTCCAAGATAAGACGGGCGCATTCTCGCGTACTATTCGAAGCAGGAGAATAAATATGGAGAGGATCATGCAAGGGGCCTGGGATCGGCCAGCCTGATGGTGATGCCGGTTATTCTTATCTCTTCCCCGGCACATATGATCAATAATGTTTGAATCAGTATCACGGAGTTTTTCCCTCATTAAGGAGAGCTGGAGGGTCATTTCCCTGGATAGGGAGATCCTGCTTTTCCCGGTGCTATCCGGAATCGCATTGCTATTCATCCTGCTGTCATTTGTCTTACCGGTCCTGTACTATAGTCATGTTAAAAGCAGTACCCCGGTCCTGGAAGGGGGCCTCCTTCTGGTGGGCCTCTTCCTCTTCTACCTGCTCTGCTACTTTGTGGTGATCTATTTCAACACCGCGCTGATCACCTGCGCAAGAATACGCTTAACAGGGGGAAACCCGGTGTTTTTGGATGGTATCAGGAACGCAAATGCCCACCTGGCCCCCATATTTATCTGGGCGATGATCTCAGCGACCGTCGGGCTGGTCCTCCATTTAATTCAGGAGAGGGCAGGATTCATCGGGCAGATCGTCGTCGGGCTGATCGGGGCGGCATGGGGCCTGGTCACGTACTTTGTGGTCCCCGTGATGATTTTTGAGGAAAAAGGCCCTCTGCCGGCGATCAAAGAATCCGTGTCGCTGTTTCGCAAGACCTGGGGGGAGACTCTCGTAGGCCAGGTATCCATTGGAATCGTCTTCGTCATTCTCGGGGTTGTCGGGCTGGTCCCCGTGGCCATTGCCCTGATGTGGGGAACCTCTACCGTGTTCTTCATCGTCCTGGCGATTTTCATCATTTACATCGCGATATTGATGGTGATTGGTTCGAGTCTGCAGGGCGTGTTCAATACTGCGCTCTATCTCTTTGCAACAACCGGGAAGGTACCGGAAGCCTATTCAAAAGAACTTGTTGAACAGGCATTCGCCCCGAAACCGGTCGGGGGCATGAGAGGAAATATTTAAAAATAATGTTTTCCCTGCAATTGCAGGGTTATTCCAATTTTCCGGCTGCTTTTCTTTTTTCTTCTGCTTAACGCTCCCGGCAGCGTGCCAGGTTCCACCTGACAAATGCGTACAGTGCAATGACAATGATACCTATGGAAATTCCCGCAATGACATATGCCCCGGGTTCAATACCACAGGTCTGGCTTCCGTTCGACCTGACGGCAAGGTCTGCACACCCCTGCGGTATGGCAAGAAGTAGATACCAGACAATATACGCGTTGACTGCGACCACCGCAGTAAGTGCCAGTGTCACGGGGACCAGCCAGCCAGTCCCGTTCGTGTTCACGGGGAGACCACACGAGGCCTCCTTCGTGGAATCATCAGTTCTATCCCGATCTGTCATCAGGCATATATCATTCGGGTATACGGATAAATATCGCGGGACCTTCAGGGTTTACTGCAGGCGATACGAGCAGTTTTCCAGATTGTCATGGTAACCGTGGATCCACTTGATATGGGGATACACACGGCTCCAAATGATCATGTTTTTTTTTAGGATATGGCAGGGGATTCAGGCATTTTAATGGTTTTTCTGGCATTGGAGGGTAATACCATTTTCCAGTAACATAAAAAATCCTGTAACATAAAAAACAGTTCCCGGGCCCCCTCTGTCAATATCCGGGAAAAACGGCACCTGCTGGCTGCCGGGCGATACCATGCGAAAAATGTGGTCGGGAAGAATAGTCCATCTAAAATATTGTACACTTTTTTTCCTATCTGACCTGGATACGTATTTATCATCCTGCCACGTAATTGCACCCTGTATTTGGTGTAATGATGGTGAAAACAGAGAATTCTAATTTTTTGCTGCCGACGGGTGCCATGCTCCCCTGGTGGCTGGTCCTGATCCAGGGTATCATCGCTCTTATCCTCGGTTGTTCATTCCTTGCATTCCCGTACCAGACCCTTCTGGTGCTTGTGGTCTTTATCGGAGCATACTGGTTCATCAGCGGGATTTTTGCATTGATCAGCCTGGCAAACGACAAGAGTAGCATGGGCTGGAAAATTGTCGTCGGTCTGTTGGGTATCATCGCAGGGCTCCTCATTATGATGTACCCCTACTACAGCACGATCCTGTTACCGTCCCTGCTGATCATCTTCATCGGCGTCTGGGGACTGATCATCGGTGGCATCACCCTTGCGCACGGCATTCGCGGGGGAGGCTCGGGAGAAATCATCCTCGGTATCCTGGGCCTGATCTTTGGTATCATCCTGCTTGCCAACCCGCTCATCGGTGCTCTTTTACTTCCGTATGTACTCGGTATGTTCGGTCTTATCCTCGGTATCGGGGCGATCGTTGCTGCGTTCATGTGCCGTAGCAAATAAACAGGTTCCTTTTTTTCCACCAGGAAAACCGGCTTGTTCTCCTGCTGCCATGGTGCCACCTTCGTATTACCAGTGGAGAGAAAATTTGTACCGGGTTACGCCGGGATAATTTCCCTGTGTATATTTTCGTCACTGGTGCAAATATCACGCCAAACTCCGGAAATCTTCATTCAGGGGATATTGGACGTATTCACTGCCCTGTACATCTTTCACCACCCGGATGCAGCGGTGGATTAGGAATGATCCGTTGCCGGAACACACACCTCGCAGCTCACACCTGCTGGCCATTAGAGGCAATGTTCGGTGTATCAGGGCTCAATATGGACTTGGATATAACAAAAATACGATAGGAACGGGGGTATTTAAAAATATGGGCGTATACTTGTTATTTAGAGAAAATACCGTAAATGGCTGACCTTACAACGAAAAGCAAGGGCTCTTTTCCAAGGGGTATCTGGAATGGGTGGCACGCATATGATCACCTGCTAATTTTGGCATTAACGAGGCCGGATTTGGCCACGATCTATCCCAGGTTAACCTTCATTGAGCAGGTATACAGGTCTGCAACGAATAACGCTTTTATAAGCCAGAAATGGAAATGTGCACCCGGGAAGAGATAATGAGCAGGGGGTTCACCTTCTTCATTGAAATATACTCATCCCAGGGTGTTTTCCGGCCGCGTGTCATCTCTCCCGGTTACCCGGGCACCATCGTATGACTGGAGCTGAACCCTGATTGTGTGTTAACCTGCGCCTCGTACAGGTGCGGCCCCGGTGATTGCAACGGGCGACAACGAATACTCATCCGGTAAGCCATTGTGGATTTTCAGCCAAAAATGCCTGTTCTTTTTGCTCGAGTTCTTCCGGGCTCAGGGAAGCCGACATGCAGATACAGAGGTGTTCTATATAACAACCTGATGAAAAATGTCCGGCCCGTTCATTCTTCATGCAGGTGCCAAACGTTTTCCTATCAAAATCATGATACACCTGCTCTTTGCCCTCTTTCCGGGCTATTTCTACCGCTTCCCGCCAGGACTCTGCCATATCAATTCCTCGGTAGCTAAATGGGCAGGGGGGATAATAAAAAAATCCATGTTCATCTGTTCGCGTCACACCGGACCAGTGAACTCAGGTATTCCAGGTTATTATATGCGAAACGTTGCTTGATCATGAGTTTATTCAAAACCACCCCCTGAAATGGTATCATTCATCAGGTGGCCCTTCTGCATCTTCGCTGGATTCATCACAGCTTGGATTCATGAAGGATTGACCCGTTTTAGGCATATCCTGGAGCCCGGATGGAATGATAATAGACAGCATTATCAGGTAACCTCGAATCTTTGGAGAAAATAACGGTGTTTTAATAGTAATTCACTTATACAGTAATACTTGGTGGACAGGAGAGATTTTTCGGCATGTATTCGGTCCTCTACGTGGATGATGAGGCAGATCTCCTTGAAATCTGCAAGATTTTTCTCGAAAATACCGGCGATTTCCATATTGAGACAACGACATCCGCCATCAAAGGACTGGAGCTCCTTAAAGTCCGGTCGTTTGATGCAATAATTTCAGATTACCAGATGCCCGGAATTGACGGCGTCCGGTTCCTGAAAATGATCCGGACTGACTATGATGACCTGCCTTTCATTCTCTTTACAGGTAAAGGACGCGAGGATGTGGTCATCGATGCCATAAATAATGGTGTGGATTTCTACATCCAGAAAGGCGGAGACCCGGGTGCACAATTTGCAGAACTCGCGCATAAAATTCGGCAGGCATTAATCAGGAAGAATGCAGTAGAAGCACTTCTCGTGAATGAAGCACGCCTTTCACGGGCTGAAACGGTGGCGGGATTCGGCAACTGGGAAATTTACCTCGATACAAAGATGGTCACTGCATCAATAGGGGCAAGGGCTCTTTATGGATTTGGAGAAGGGATATTATCCCTTTCCGATATTCAGAATATCCCTCTTATGGAACACCGCTCTATGCTCAATGAGGCCCTGAACGGGTTGATTGAACATGGGACACCCTATAATATTGAATTCAAGATCCAGAGACTGACAGATGGAAAGATCATCGATATCCATTCTCTGGCGGAATACCATCCCGGGAAAAAATGGTGTTTGGTGTCATTCAGGATATCACCGAACGCAAAAAAACTGAAAGTGCCCTTAAAATAAGTGAGCACAACTACCGGACCGTAGTTGAAAA
>CAIJED010000082.1 GCA_903819595.1 uncultured Methanomicrobiales archaeon
GGAAAAGGAATGAGAACAATTTTTCCTTTCATTGGAAGACAACCTTTGCATCGTCAAGAGTATAGATGTCCGGCTCATTCTCGAGAAATTCTTTTAATGAACTATCGGAAAGTCTCATCATCCCAATTATTTCATGTTCATGAATCAGCTCATGGAGCATATCTTTGATCTCTGTTACCTGCTCTTTTATCGCTTTTACATCAGATTCAATATCCGTTTCTCTTGTACCCCTTTTTGATTCAATCGGACTACTATTACTATTATCTCTAAATACATGTATTATCCAGAGATAAATTCTTATGGAATGATTTAAAAGATTCTTCACTATTCAAATACCCAAGTTGATGCAGATATTTTGATGCAGATATTTTGATGCAGATATTTCACCATTTCATTTCTCGCCGGAATAGATCTGGAGTGATAAAAAAGCCTATTAACGATTGACCTACGGAAGCGTTTTCTTCTGTTCATGGGTGATGCCAAAATCGATGCCAAAAGTCGTATTGCCAAAAGCGGAACAAATATTCATGTCAACATCCTCAATATCGGGCACCATCGCACGCCACATCGTCCATCTCAGCCTTCCTATCCAAAGCACAACCGAAGATAAACGCCTTCGAATTTGGAGCTTGGAATCCCGGGCATCCAACATCAGCGACTCAATCGTCGCCAGGCCCGGGGTAGGGTTCTTTGTTTGTCGCACAGACCTGAATTCTGATATCATGGTGACGAACGGCCGGCATCACGTACGATTTTAAAACAGGTCTAATTGTGTCGGGCTCTCCGAAAATTGTAACTATACAGCAGGCGGTGAGTTCGCAGAGTTCATCAGGATCTCTTCGTGATTACTTGTACAATCGATATCATTGCAAGGATTTTTCAGGCCATGTAGCAGGCCAGGCCTGCAATGACTATTGCAAATCGTTAGGCAAGTAATGTTTTTGAATTAAAAAGGGAAGGTAAGTATCACCGCTATTGAAAAAAGATCATTGAAGAATTATATTCCATTCACGACAATAAAACCCTTGTTAACTGACGCATTACTCAGCATCAACCCGCTATTGCGGTCCAATCTGAAAATGGACAGGGTTACATTGTAGACACCAGGGAACTGGTACAAATGGACCGCGTTTGGCCCGGTTGCATTAATTCCATCACCGAAATCATAATTCAGGTATGTTGGCGATCCTGATGACTGGTCCGTGAACGAAACCTTCAGGGGGGCCGTCCCAGTTACCGCCGATGCAGCGAATTTCGCTACCAGGGGTACCACGGGTACACTGTTCACGGTAATGACATTCGGTTTTGTTGCGGTGCTGCTGATGACGGATGATGCTGTGGTGTTAGATTTCATAATAGACAGGGTAATCGTGTAAACGCCGGGGAACCGGTAGGTATGAGTCGGATTCGGGCCCGTTACATTGGTCCCGTCACCGAAATCGTAGACGTACCAGGTCGGGTTTCCGATGGACTTATCGGTGCATTTCACAGTCAGGGGTGCAGTCCCGTTGACGGGTGAAACAGTGAAATCAGCATGGAGGCCTTCCGGGATTTGCAGATGGACAACCCAGAAGTCCGCAAGGCCATGGTTCCCGGTCACATCCCCTCCATTTGCGTATGAGTACCCTGTCAGCGAGAACATACCTTTTCCTGACAGGTCCGGCTTGATGCACTGACCCTGGTCGAGACCCGGGCCCCCAAGCGAATTCTGCCAGAGGACTGATCCGTTCTGATCAAATTCCATCACCCAGTAATCCCCGTCTCCATGGTTACGCGTGACATCCCCATCTTTGGAATACGATACCCCGAACGCAACATAGTTCCCATCAGGGGTAAGTTCCAGGTCGTATGCGTTGTCATAATCTGATCCGCCGAAACATTTCTGGTTGATAACACTCCCATTTTTGGAGATCTTCACCCACCAATAGTCGAACGATCCATGATTCCCACGTACATCCCCATTATTGGAGTTAGTAGATCCCATCACGGCATACTCTCCATCCGGGGTGATAACAATCTCCCTGCCTTCATCGAAAAGGCTCCCACCAAGGCATCTCTGCCAGAGGAGATTTCCCAATCCATCAAGCCTGAACAGCCAGGCGTCGTATGATCCGTGATTCCCGCTGACATCCCCGTCATTGGAATTCGTATAACCGATACCGATATATCCGCCGTCCGCCACTGGCAGGATGTTGTCGCCATAATCATCACCGGACCCACCGATCAATTTCTCCCATATGATTGTACCGTTCATGTCGGATTTGACGACCAGCACATCATAGCCCACATGAAAACCAGGGATTGCGTGATCAGTATATGCCTGGCCGATCATGATCATGCCGCCATCCGGGGTCTCTTTTCCGTCATTGACAAAGCTCGAACTTCTCCCGGGGTAGCACCGTTTCCAGAGTATATGCCCGGCACCATCAATTTGGATATTCCAGATCGCATAAGGCTTCGTATTGTCGGAAAAGTCCCCGTCATGTGACCAGGTGTATCCCGATAACAGGAACGTACCGTCACTCAACCGCTCAATACAGGTGACATCATCATCCATCGAACCGCCGATGGTTTTTTGCCATTCCTTCGCCCCGGCGGAATTAAGTTTTACCACCCATACATCCCTCATGCCGTGTGAATTTGTGACATCCCCGTTGCTGGACATGGTGTCACCGACAACAAGATATCCCCCATCACCCGTTGGCTGGATGCAGATGGCATTATCTTCACCTGAGCCTCCAAGCGATTTCTGCCATAATAACCCGGGATTGTCAGCAAATCCCGGCGTTACGAATACACAGAGCACAAGGGTGAAGACAATGATTTCCACATGGATAGGAAGAATTTTCATCTCTGCACCACCGTTGTCAGGGTGCCTTCCCCGGTAATATATTTATTCGGGACCGCACCGCCACCACCGGCTGTATCGACAATATTCCCGGAAGCAGCGGTACTTACCTGGATAGTTACATTGATTATCATCGTGCTTCCAACCGGAAGTGAGCCTCCGGCCGGCAACGTGCTCGGGGTCCAGACATAACGGCTCGGTGCGATATTCTGTGGGGGGTAATTTGAACCAATAAACGTCGAACCCACGGGAGGTACATCATAGGCAGCCACGCCTACGAAGTCCTGGGTCCCATTGTTGTTGATGAGTATGTTGTACGTGAGGAGTCCCCCTGGTGCAACTGTTGTCCTGTTGGCAGTAACGGTAATATTGATCGACGGACCTCCCGCGACCTGGATGGGCAGGATACGGTTGCCTTTAACTGATATATTCCCTGATGCAAGTCC
>CAIJED010000083.1 GCA_903819595.1 uncultured Methanomicrobiales archaeon
AGACCTTTTCATTTCCTTTGAATACGGGACCTCGCCGGGTTCATACCCGTGCCAGACCCCTGAGTTACGTGCAAAGGCCGGGTCCCCCCTTGCGGTCACCCTCCAGGGCCTTGTACCGGACGAGCAGTACTATTACCGTACCTGCTACCGGGAGAACGACACCGCCGTTCTTCATAGTGGCCCGGAGCATTCGTTCCACACAGACCGGTCACCGGGGAGCACCTTTACCTTTGGTGTGCAGGCGGACTCGCACCCGGAACGCGCCAACACAATGTTTAATGCTGCCTTGTATGAACAGACGTTGCGTAATGCCGGCCAGGACCGGCCCGATTTCTATCTATCGCTTGGTGATGATTTCAGCATCGACACTCTCATTGAAAAAGGACAGCTCAACCAGGAGGCGGTTGACACGGTTTATCTGAACCAGAGGAATTATCTCGACCAAATTGGGGGTTCATCCCCGGTTTTCCTCGTTAACGGCAACCATGAAGAGGCTGCCCGGTACCTGCTGGACGGCACACCTGGCAATGCAGCAGTATATGCAGGTATTTCCCGGATGAAGTTTTTCCCCCAGCCCGTCCCCGGTGAATTTTACAGTGGTGACACTGAACTGGTAGAATATCTCGGGCTTCCCGGGGACTATTATGCCTGGACCTGGGGGGATGCATTATTCGTGGTGATTGATCCATACTGGCATTCTCCGGTCGCCGTGGATAACGTCGCGGGGAAAGGTGGCGCTAAAACACGGGACCCGTGGGGGATTACCCTTGGTGAAACCCAGTACCTGTGGTTCAAAAAAACACTCAGCGAGAGTGATGCCCGGTACAAATTCGTCTTTGCCCACCATGTCCAGGGGACGGGACGGGGTGGCATCGAAAATGCCGGGCTGTTTGAATGGGGCGGCTACAACCAGAAGGGCACCCGGGAATTCGGCACACGACGCCCAGGCTGGGAACTCCCTGTCCAGCAGGTGATGGCAGAGAACGGCGTTACGATCTTCTTCCAGGGGCATGACCACCTGTTTGCACGTCAGGAACTGGACGGTGTCACCTACCAGGAAGTGCCCTGCCCGGCAGACCCTACCTACAGCACTTTCAACGCAGATGCGTACACGTCCGGTGTAAAACAGCCGAATTCCGGTTATCTCCGGGTGACCGTTTCTCCGCAGAATACCACGGTCGATTACGTGAAGTCCTACATCCCCGGGAAGGAAACCCCGCCCGGGAAGAACGGCATGATAGCGTATTCATACACGCTTTCCGGTAACGACTCATGAGGAAATGAACATGATTTCAAAGAAATGGATTGTAATCCTAATCTTGATAATGGTTATCGTGCTCGTCATGACGGCGGCATGTGTCAGCCCGGCGAAAACCCCCGTGGCGGGAACTCCGGGGCACTCGGTTTCCACGACTACCGGTACCGGTTACGCAACGCAATTACCCTTTACGATCCAGCTGGGCCGTCCCACGGACCATTCCATCAATGTAAATGTACTCCCCTCAGAAAACCTGGAACTATTCGCTGAATACCATAACGCCAGCGGGACCCCTCTCACCAGGACCCCTGTCACTGCCGTAGAAAAGGGGGTACCGGTCAACATCGTCCTCTCAGGTTTAACACCTGATACCGGCTACTTCTACCACCTTTGTTACCAGTGGCCGGAGAATGCGACCGTTCAGTACAGCCCTGATTATACGTTCCATACCTGGAGAACCCCGGGGTCTTCGTTTGTCTTCGATGTCCAGGCAGATTCCCACCTGGATGACCGTGCTAATGAACAGCTTTACACGAGGACACTTGAAAATGAACTGTCGGACAAGCCGGATTTCCTCATCGACCTCGGGGATACGTTTATGACAGAAAAACTGCCAGGTAAGGAAACCGGGGCAGTCTTACAGCAGTATCTCAGGCAGCGCACGGATCTTTCCATTATCGGGCACTCGGTCCCGCTGTACCTGGTCCTCGGGAACCATGACGGCGAGGCAGGGTATTCCATAGACAACGGTAGAAACACCCTTGCACCACTATCCCTCCAGTCCAGGGAACAATATTTCCCAAACCCTGAGCCGGACGGGTTCTATTCGGGAAATTCCGTGCATGATACCATCAACGGGACGAAGCAGGACTACTATGCCTGGGAATGGGGTGACGCCCTTTTTGTTGTCCTGGACCCCTACTGGTACACGACAACAAAGCCCGGGGGTACAACTGATGGGTGGGCGTGGACCCTTGGTGAGACCCAGTACAGGTGGCTGAAACAAACTCTGGAGCAGAGCAACGCAACGTACAAATTTGTCTTCGCCCACCAACTTGTCGGAGGGGACTCACAGGGCAGGGGAGGCACCGAGTTTGCATCCCTGTACGAATGGGGTGGGAAGAATGTTGATGGCAGCCAGGGGTTCGAACAGCATCGCCCTGGCTGGGGCGTGCCAATTCACCAGCTGCTTGTTGCCAACAATGTCACTGCTTTCTTCCACGGTCACGACCACTTCTTTGCCAAGCAGGAACTCGACGGTATCATCTACCAGGAAGTCCCACAGCCGGCAACAACCAGTCCCTCAAACCGCAGCCCTGGTGCTGAATATGGATATACAATTGGTGTGCTGCTTGGGAGCCCCGGGCACCTCCGGATTACCGTATCGCCTGGATCAGCCCTGGTGGAGTACATCGGGTCGGGTCTTCCCGCCAATACCAAAAGCGGTGCAGCAAACGGGGAGGTAGTGTATTCCTACACGCTCTCCCCTGGCGGAACCGCCTAAGGAGAAGACCGGATGGATAAAAAGAAAATCATCCTGATCATTCTCATTTCAGTAATTGTCGTAGTAATCGCCAGTTTTGTTATCCCGCTCGTGGTGAAAGTGCCACGCCTGGAATTGGAACAAAACCCGGTATGGCCACCGCAGGTGGACACCATTCCGCAACCACCCCGACAACCTTCACAACCCCCGGGACCGGATGAAACCGAGAATCTCAAGACGGTGATATCATTCATCAATATAGGCCTTATAATTCCCTTGTTCATCATCTACACCGGAATATACCGGAGGATGCGCAGTTCCTTCACACTCGGCCTGATGGCAGTGATCTTCTCCCTCGGCCTGTATGCTGTTACGTCAAACCCCCTGATCGTGAGCATTCTCGGGGGACGAACAGGAGATATTGGGTTGTTTGAGATTATTCCGGATATCTGTGCAACGATAGCACTGGTGGTCCTTGTGCGGATTAGCATGGAGTAGCAGGGTGACCAGAGATTCTACCGGAGATGCCCCACACCAGTACCTGGATTTGCTTCATCGCTTTGTATATGGAAAAAAGGAAAGCACAAGGAAAAAAATGCAGGGGTGAACGCGAAGGTGAGGAGGCGTTTGTTTGTTTCATCTCAGCATTTTTAACAATAATTCACTAATCCCGCGGTATGTTGTCATCAAATCTGATCCATGAAATGGAAATGAATATTGCCATTTCCACCCATTATTATACGGTCCCGTTACGATCGGTACTGACGTTACTGGGCGGGAAAAACAGGAAGGGGGCGGTGTTTGTTGGGAGATGATGGGGGATTTTTTTTGGATTTGGGAAAAAATTGGGATACTATTATCACTCCAATTTTTCTTCCATTTTCATTTGATATTCGATACTTTGGTTTGCAGATTGGAGGTTTTTACGTTCCCATCGACAACAACCACCCCCTGTCCCCTCCCTCCTTCACCCCTCCCAACCCCGAATAAAACCCCGAATATGTAGGCCTCAAACGATCCCCCCTACAGAAAGCCATGCGATCTCACTGGCATCGGTCGGGGTGGGCGGTGCTGGATGGCAGGAACAGGAAGGGGGCGGTGTTTTTGAGGAAGTGAGAGGATGAGGTGGATCTCGGTTGCGGAGTACAAAAAATCCCTTAATTAATCATGGACCGAGTACTGATCGAATGGTTCCATTTTTTTGTAAATGGGAATTACCAGGGGGCAACTCATTTATTCTATTGATATCATCCATCTCTTATGGGGGAACTTAAAGTTTGAGTATAAAACAATCAGACAAAGAATTACTGAGGCATTTAGAAGAACAAATTGGATTTTTACAGAGATCTGCTCATGCCTACGACAATGGGTTTACCGGCGAAGCAAAACGAATGGCAAGAACCATTCGTGTATTGGTACATGATACGTCTCAGTCTGCCTCGTTATTGACATCTTTGGGAAAAAAGGATATTCAATTTTACAGCACTGCCGCTACTATCGATAATGGCAAATCAATGTCCACTCACAGATTAGTGGCTGTAAAATTATCAACAAATAAAGGTACATCAGAAGCATCATATTATGCACCACTAGACGATAGACCACTTTTTGTCGATGTGAATAAAAAAATGGTCTTCCGCCAGTGGTGGAATGAAATTATCATTATTGACAAAATGAGAAATGAGTTCTCTCGAAAGGATTTGGTCCTTTCCGTGAGTAACAAAGATGGCGGAGCCCATATTGACCCGGAATTAGACGAAGCCTATGCAGCATTGACAAGGTACCATTCATTGGGTTGGGCTTCAAGCGATTCAAAAGGAATTGGCAGGAATTTGGAAGGAGCTGAATTGGTTAGTATTCGCCAAATCTGCCATGAGGTATTAAAGTCATTAAAGGATGAATTTTTAGATTTTTTTGCACCTGCCATCAGTCAAAACAAACCAAAAGTCGATTCAGAAGTGATAATTGGGGATATACAGGTTAAAAGATCTACCTGATGCAAAAGGCGTTTACCGGGGAACTGGGGGCGTGAATTGTTAATTGGGTAATTATAAAAGTTTGAGGCTGAAAATGTAAATGGGTTGAGTCCCTCTATCCAACATATCGTATCCTGGTGGACAGTTCCTGGGACTTTTACCCGCTATAAATTCTGTACTGTTTTTCCCTGACTCCCTTGGTACCTGATTATTTCATCAGAATATTTTTGGCGGTCTCGAACTCTTCTCCGGTGATTTCTCCCCTGGCATAGCGCTCTTTAAGGATATCGACAGGGGTCTTTTCCGATTCGAGCGGCCTCCTGACCTCACGGATAATCGCGTAGAGGACCGCCATCAGGTACCCGAAGCACGGAATAATGGCGAGGATGAACCAGAGCGGGGCACTCATCTTTTGATCTTTTGCATCTTTGTAGATGAAGTATGCAATCACGAGCTGGACAAGCCATAGAACAATCATCACAAGCAGTCCCGTTATGGGGGGTCCGTTTGCGATCATTCCGGGTTGCGAATGATACATCATTGCTGGCATATAGTACAGATTATCTCAATTGGTTATTATGCCCGATGATGTTAACAATACTTTACATCCACTGTCTGGTAATTTTTCCCGGTGTTTTCTGCTATGATGATATACACGCGGAACACAGTTGTCAGGAATGGTAAAATGGCAAATGAATATTCGGGTTAGTGGACCCGCAGGGCCCCACATAAGGCCATTCCTTTCCTGCAGATAATGATTTTCTGAATCAATAGTTGATGTCTTGGTCACCCGGAGATGCATTGAACCCCGGGTGAGAAGATCGCGAGCTTGTGAGGGGGTTAATGCAGAAGGCGTTTACCGGGGAACTGGTGGCGTAATGCGTGCATATACCGCATAGGAAGCGTACGCCTCGCATTAGGGAAGGTATGCACCCAGCAACAGTTCAACGAGGCAAAGATTAGAATCCTTAAAAAACCTCTCCCCTCAGGCATGGACATAACATGCAATTCAAAAAATATCCGATTTTCTGCGCATGTATTTGTAAGGCAAATATTCTGATGTGAAACTATTCGATCTGAGAAATTACAAGATAGAATATCCAGTTTGGTAAAAAAATGAGGAAACAAGGTATGAAGCAGAGTAAAAAAGAAAAAATGATGACTTAAACGTAGACATGAGTGAAAATTTTATCATCTTCTTACTGTTGTAGAGGATGGAGTATAACAACAACTGACAATTTGCATTCTTTTTTCCACGGCCACTGAATTCATAACATTCATTGTTATATTTCACATCGGCATGAACCGGTTCGACAGTGGACATCCGCACGTTATAGGTTGCTTTACCGGTATCTGACTGCAGTTTTACCCTCATAGCGTCCTTTCGATGTTCCAAAGGATGGCGTGTAAT
>CAIJED010000084.1 GCA_903819595.1 uncultured Methanomicrobiales archaeon
AGCCCTGCTTTCATACAGGTATGTGCCAGAAAATCCTCGCAGTTCCATTTATATTCTGTCGCCACCTGTGGTAGCAGGAGCCCGGTCCTCCCTGCGCCGCGGGCAATAAGCCCGTGTTTCCCTATTATCACTGCATCAGGACGCATTTGCGGTTCTACACCAAGCGGTTCCGGTGGAGTAAGGACCGTCACTTCAACGCTTATCAGGTGAAGTTCGGGTACCGTTAACGGCGGGAAACGAGTGTCTTCGAGGGCTGCACCTGCCGACGCGGAAGATATCGCCTCTCTGAGTGGAAGGACCGGGTAGGGGTACCCGATACAGCCCCGCAATTCCCCGGAACGGGTAATTGTCACAAATACCCCCCGTTTTAGAGAAAATACCGGTGGCAGACTGGTCGAAAGGACAGGGCTGCCACGAACAGCGGCCTCTATCGTTTTACGTGCCAATGTAACGGCCATTAAGCCTTCTTCAGCGGTGAGCACATCCATTAAGAGTAAATAATGCACTCACCCCATAATAATATGAGAGGGAGAGTGCGGCCGACGGTGGCTTTATGCTGCTGAGGAAAGTCCTCCCACCGAACTGAGCACGCAGCCATATGCAAGTATGGGTGGCGAGAGTCACGGCAATGGCACAGAAACGGCACGGCCTGTCATTAGCAATGATGCGACTGAGCAATGGGGTTAAACTCCCCAGTGCGAGAAGTGCGTACCGCATGAGATAACTCGCAGAGCGTAGGGACAGGATACGATGAAACGGTGAATCCCTGCGGGTGCAAGCCGGAACAGGGCATACGGGTAGCTCAGTACCTGCCCAGGTAAGGCGCGTAGCTGAATGCCGCAATGAACAGAAGGAGGCTTACTCCTCCCACTCACGTATTTTTACCGTAAACCGTGAGGTAATTTTTACGGACCGGTTTCGTTGCGGCTCCGTTGCTGCCCGCCCGACCACGTCCCTGGAAACGAAGAGTCCGGGAACTCCTGCCTCCCGAACCCAATTTTCCCTTCCCTGGTTACCGCAGGTATTCCCGTGCAAGCGTTATGTTGCGAAGATAGTTAAGGAAATATCACTATCAGTAATAATTATGCATATCCCAACTCCCGGGGAGATCAGGTCCCGGAGAGAAGTGCTGCAGATGCGGCAGGCTGAACTTGCCAGAAGAGCAGGAGTCAGCCAGTCAATGATCGCCCGTATTGAAGCCGGGAGTGTCGACCCACGTGTCAGTACCTTAACCCGTATCCTGAACGTGCTGAACAGTGCCGTCAGGCACCGGGTGACTGCATCAGATGTGATGCATACACCTGTTTTTGCAGTAAAACCTGCTGATCCCATCACCGCAGCTGTTGAAATAATGGACAAGAACAATATCTCCCAGCTCCCGGTCATAGAAAACGGTGTGCCAGTCGGATGTATTTCAGAGACCGCAATTGTCAATGCAATTGAGGAGCAGCGGCTCCATAAGAGTCATATCTATTCGGCAAATGACTTTATAGAGTCCGGGTTCCCCACCGTCCCTCCTGATACCGACGTGGAAACAGTCGTTTCAATCCTTCAGCACCACCATGCGGTACTGGTTCTCGAAAGCGGTCGGGTACAGGGCGTTATTACGAAACATGACCTGATCTCCCTTATCATCCGTCCGTAGACATCAGGTCTGGGGCAGGGTGAAAAAATGGGGGCTGGGTTTTCCCATGTACTGGTGACAGGTTCAGATTTTTGAGACCAGGTCACGCAGGACTGCCTCGGGATCTTTTGCCTTGACCACACCCGATGCGAGAAGGACCCCGTCTGTCCCAAGGTCGATCGCCGTCCGTACGCATTCCCCGGTCTGTATCCCTGCCCCTGTTAACACCATCACCTTCGAATTGACCGCCCGTACCGCTTCCACGGTATTTTTTATGATATCCGGATTTGCCTTCGCCACCGATACACCGCTCCCGATGAGTTCAGGTGGCTCGACTGCAACGTAATCGGGAGACAGGGCGGCAGCAGCAGCGCTGGCCGCTTCGTTATTCGTGCAGACAACGGATATCATGTGCATCGCACGGAGCGCAGATACCGCGGCATCAATATCAGCGAGATTTAGTCTGCGTTCCGAATGATTTATCAGCGAGCCTTTCGCACCCGCCTGTTTCAGTGCTTCTGCACTGATGGTCCCGGTATGGGCGCCGGGTTCAATACCGTCCACATGCTGGGCAAACACGGGGAGTTCATAATGTCTCGAAATCGGGTGGATGTCAAGGTACGAAGGTGCAATACCAATCAGCACACCGCTGTCAGCGCTGACGGCCTGCGCAATGGACGCAATCCGGTGCGCATGCTGTCCGATACTTTCACGGTATGTTTTTAAATTGATCAGGATAAATGGGGCTGCCATAGTAGTTCACCCCCATATATGCATCATTTGATAAAGAACTGCACGCTTCGGAAATGTCAGACAAGATTTCCACGGAATGATGCGGACGTAATACCTCCGAGCGATAACTTTTTCGCAGCAGAAAGGAGGTCCAAAAATTGCTCACTGCCGGGGGACTCAACAGAACGCCTGACGGCTTCCCGGTAGAGTGATACCATTTCCTGCGCGTAGGCGGGTGTCTTACGGCGGGCATCGATGGCCACCGACTTAACACCTGCACTAATGAGACCAGGGATACTATCGATCAGGCAGGTCTCAGATGAATTCCTGATGTGGGTCTGACAATACGGATCGATATGAATGGGAAAAGTCCTCCGGGTACTGTCCTGCAGGCCTACGAAGAGCTGTTCATTCAGCCCTTTGCAGGCACCTTTTTTGCCGGGCAACGCTGCCAAAACGCAGTCCCTGCTGATGAGGACTTCAAGGTTCCCCTGGACAATCACTTCAAACGCCGGGATTTCCCCGGGTGAAGACCCCGCCACCAGTGCGGATAGATCCTGATATGATAGTTCCGGCGACAGGGTCAGGCTGATACATCCCGCGAATGCACCGGCAGTGAGATGGTTAAAAACATTCAGGCCGGCCCCTCCGCAGATCTTCATCACGGGAAATAACCGTGCAACAGTCATGGCAAGACCCGCGCTGTCAACCATGATCCCGCCGATCCCCATTTCTGACAGGTCAGAAAGGGCACCCAGCGACTGATCGGTATAGGTCCTTTTAGGAATTGATGGCCATTTCCAGAATAACTGTGTGCGGCTTCCTGCCATGAGCCCCAGTAACTCCCTGGTTTTACCCAGGATTTCTGAAAACGGGTCCCGGCCAGGGGATACGATCGGCGGGCTGCCACATTGGCAGGCCCTCAAACAGGTATCAGGTTCGAAATAAACCCGGTCACATCCAGCTGCAACTGCAGCCATGGCAACCTCGATCGAATCTGCATAGACCGAAATTGTCATGGATCCGGCAGACCGCGCCGGGGGGTATGGGGTCATGTCAGGTAAGGAGGCAATATACGATTCTGCCCGGTGTTCCGCAGTCGATTGTTCACCCAGGTCAGGCCTCCAGGAAGAGGCAATGGCAGATTCTGCACCCAGGATAAGATCCCTTCTGAGCTGGTTCAAAACTGAAACCGGTGTGAAGAGGCCCCCGGGATAATGGAGAACGAGGTCCTGGATGATGAATTGGGTCCCACCGGTCCTGCAGACCTGCCGGGCGATCTGGTCACTGCTAAGAGGTATGTTTTTTGCAATTTCCATGGGCTGACCGGTTTGGCTGAACCTGACCAGCCCCCCGTCTTTGCCCGGCACCGTCCCGCTGATCACGGGTCGGTGTCCTTCGTCCCAGGTGATGACAAGGTCTAGCGGGACCAGATTTTGCGGTCCATTTTCCCCGTGCTTCCCGATTTTCCCTTTATCTGCTGTTTCCTTCCGCCGGGTAAGATAGAGGAGGTCCCCAGGCCTTACTGCCGTTGAAACCGGGACTTGTAGCCCGTCAGGAACTGTTACCGGATTCCCATGGATGATCATCCCGTTTTCCTTTCCCGTAAAGGGGTCGATGAATACGATTCCATCCCCCTTGTACGGTACAATAGTCCCTGATAAATTGATCCGGGCCGCATGCGTCCCGGAATGGTATGAGATAACAGTCCCGGCAAAAACACCCCGGTGATCGGGGTGGCCCCGGCCCATGATCTCCGCGTGGTGCGCACCTTTAAGGTAACCGCGGGTGAAGCCCCGGTTGAAAGCAAGTGCAAGGTCCTCTTCATCCTTATCCAGGGGGCCCCGGTCCCCGGCAGCGATTGCATCAATCGCCCTGCGATAGACCGATACAACGGTGGATACATAGCGGGGGGACCTCATACGACCCTCGATTTTTAAACACTCTACAGGGGAGCGGATAATCGATTCAAGGTCCCACAAGCTGCAGAGGTCCTTCGTGGAGAGGAGGTACTCCTCATCACTCCGGGTGGATGAGAGTGACAACGGACGCCCGTACGTATCCGTCTGCCCACTCACGAACGTATAGGGTTTCCGACATGGCTGGGCACACATGCCCCGGTTCCCGCTCCTTCCACCGATCATTGATGAGAAAAGGCATTGCCCGGAATAGGAATAGCACAGTGCCCCGTGTATAAATATTTCAAGCCCGATCCCCTGGCATTCCGGGGCTGATGCAATATCAGATATCTCTTCCAGGGAGAGTTCCCTTGCGAGTACCACGCGTGAAAATCCCAATTCCCGTGCCCAGGCGACCCCCTCGCGGTTATGGATCGTCATCTGGGTTGAGGCATGGATCGGCAACCCCGGCGCAATCTGCCGGGCCATCAACGCGACACCAATATCCTGCACCAGGATTGCATCGACGCCTGTCTTGTATAACAATACGATGAACCGGGCTGTATCGGGAATCTCGGAATCACGGACAAGAGTATTGACCGTGACATAGACCTTCACACCACGCAAATGGGCATACTGCACGGCACTGTCGATCGAGACCGGGTCAAAATTTTCTGCATAATTCCTGGCACCGAAGCGGTTACCACCGAGATATACCGCATCAGCTCCTGCATCGATTGCTGCGATGAGAGATTCTGTTGAACCGGCAGGGGCCAGAAGTTCCGGGACTCTGCCGGGTAACCCACGGTCCCTTAAAATGAGCGGATCGGGTATCATCTGGTCACCCATCCTACCCGTGGCTTCGCGTACCAAAAAAAAGAACCAAAGAAAATCGAATTCTTATTCCGCCGATGTGTCATGTCCATAACAATCCTGATGGCCATACCGTTCAACTCCCAATTCCCGCTATCCATTGGATTATTCCCTGGCTAACCGGGAGCAGGAAAGCGGAAGCGGCACAGAATGTGCCGATCATAACGATAAATGCAGTCTTTCGCTCCCAACCGGCGAGCCATGCAGCCGCCGGACATACATAAAACCCTACAACCAGCATTCCGGGGATGAGTGCCAGGACCCCGTATTTTTTAATCAGGGGTGAGGAAAGGAATTTCCCACGTATCCGTTCAAGAAATCGCGCCACACGGGGCGAACTGTTCCCGGCATGGTCAAAGAGTGATAACTGGAAGAAAATAATTCCCGCCGCTACCAGTGTGACAATGACCAGTGTAATGATGTTACCCATGCCAAGCGCCTGCCCAACGAACACGGCCGCGTACTCAAGGATAAAAGTGGCGGATACCAGTGCCAGGACAGGTCCGGGAGGGATTTTGATTAGAAATCCGGCAAGGAACGGTCCAAGTCCGGCAACAGACAGCACGATAACTCCATCACGGACAAATGACCTGGCAGTGACACACGGTTCTTTCATACAGATTATTAAGATATAAGAACCCCGGAAGAATATGTTATCGGGAGGTACCTGGCGATGAAGATAATCGTATCCACCAGTGAGCGTCCTGGCACAACCGATCTACTCGAGTACCATCCGGACCTGATCGAAGTCCGTCTTGACCTCCTGCAGGGGGACGTGGCTGGAATCGTCCAGGAATGGTTCGCGGCAACAGACGTCCCATTAGTACTGACTCTCCGGAGTCAGCAGGAGGGAGGGTTGTTTTCCGGCACTCCTGAAGACTGGCTCAAAACGGTTACACCTCTTCTCCCCTGTGCGTCCTATATCGATATTGAACAACGGTTCGCCTCTCATGCCCGGTACATCCGGTCCGGGGGAATCAGCATCATCGCTTCATTTCACACAAAAAGGATGCCATCCATACAGGAACTGGACGGGATCGAACACGCACTTCGTGAATATGGAGATATACCAAAAATTGTTGTCACACCATCCGATGAAGAGGATATGATTACCTTCTTTTCATTCACACTCCATGCAAAAAAGCCGGTTATCACCAGTGTGATGGGAGATCAATTCCGTTATATGCGCCCGATACTCCCCCTGTTTGGTTCTGACTGGGTATTTGGTCATGCAGGGTGCGCCACCGCCGCGGGCCAGTACCATATCCGGGACCTCAGGGAAATATATGCCCGCCTGATTGATGGAGACGGGACCGCAGATCATAACCGGTAACAAGGGATACACCGGACCCCTGGTATAAGAGATTGATATTTTTTGGTAATCCGGGAGGATTTTTTCGCAATGATACGGCAGAACGGGAGTCGTATCTTTTTTTAGTTATGTTCCAAAAGGGTCCTGATATAAAATTCAGAACCCCCACGGGCGCACTCGTTTCAGGTCATACACCGCAATAGGGTACTGGCAGGGGGTAGTGAATCAGGGTCCATTCCAGACCCCGTTGATGAGGAACAAGGGAGTTATCGGGGGTATTTTAATATATGGCGGAAAATTGGTTATTATCGTAATCCAGCGAAAATAAGAGCCATTTAAACCAATAATCAGGTCACCGGCCATGCATGGACATAACCATGGTTGAACAGGGAAAGATCCTGGCATATTGTTCGAATAATGAGGCCGGATTATGGCCGGATTTATGGAACCGCCCGGATTTACATGATGATGCAGGTCTGAAACAGGGTGATGTTGTTTTCGTCGGTTAACCGAAAGGAACGTGACAGGCAAAAATACCCGCAATTTTCGTCGTGGTTCACCCAGGCCGGCCGGACAATGCGGCTCAGTCGTGGCTGACCTGGCGTACACCAGGCGGATGCGGGAAAAGTATGGGCCAGTAATCATCCACGGGGTGGCATGACAAAATGAGGAATAATGTCAGGAATGGCTGGTTGAGGAATGATCCACCATTTTTTTTGTAACGTTTTCATATTATTACCCATTGCGAAAAAGGGGCAGTGATCATTGATATTTGTCCTTCTGGAGTTCCGAAAACCCCGAATATTTCAGCTGTTCAAGGAGGGCGTCCACAATGACCAGGGCGATCATCGCTTCTGCCACCGGGACAATCCGCGGGGCGATGCAGGGGTCATGCCTGCCTTGTACCGAGATCGTCGCTGGCATCCCGGTCATCGTCACCGTCTGTTGTTCCCTTGAAATTGAAGGTGTCGGTTTCACAGCGATACGGACGATGATATCTTCACCGGTGCTGATACCGCCAAGAATACCTCCTGCATGGTTGGTTAAAAATCCTTCGGGGTTCATCTGGTCATTATTTTCATGTCCGTACAGTGCAGCCGCATGGAACCCTTCACCAATCTCCACGCCCTTCACCGATCCAATTCCCATCATCGCATGGGCAATGGCCGCATCGAGCTTGCCAAAAACGGGGTCACCGAGACCTGGAGGAACTCCTTTCGCCACCACCCCGACAATCCCCCCAACTGAATTTCCAGCATCCCTTGCTGCCCTGATCTCCGCATCCATCTCAGGCTGGAGATTTTTGCCATGGACTTGTATCACCTGTCCCAAAACTGATATGCCGGCATAAGAAAGCAACTTCATCGCGACGGCCCCTGCTGCGACCCGGGATATCGTCTCTCTCCCTGAACTCCGTCCCCCGCCCCTGAAATCCCTGGTACCGTATTTTTGCTGGTACGTATAGTCAGCATGCCCGGGCCTGAACAGATCCCTGATAGGAAGGTAATCGTTAGTTTTCATATCCTTGTTCCTGATAACAAGGGCAATTGGTGTACCGGTAGTTATTCCTTCGAAAATTCCGGATAGGATCTCAACATGGTCTTCTTCGCTTCTCTGTGTCATCAGGTCTGACTGGCCCGGACGTCGCCGGTCAAGGAGGGGCTGGATATCCGGCTCATCAAGGGGGATACCGGCCGGACATCCATCAATTACCACACCAAGCGCTTTCCCATGGCTTTCTCCGAACGTAGTGCAGCGGAAATTATGACCAAATGTATTCATTCTGAACACTTCCTTACAGGGCTGATGAACCAGGAGCGTGAAAATGAACGGACCAGACCGTTCATAAAAGACACCCCCGGACAGTTTCAGGGGGCACTTTGATACCCGTAAAACAGCGGAACTGGGCACAGGCCTGGCGCACAAACATTTCGGTCCCTGGGATCGTGACACAGCCTGCTTTCCGGGCGGCGGTCAGGAGTGGTGTATCTGCAGGAGTGTAGACAAGGTCATAAACAGTCATACCCGGCTTCAACAGGGATACGTCAATCGGTGACCGCGTATCAGATCCCATTCCGACCGGTGTTGCATTAATAACAATATCGGGGTTCGCGCAAGAAAAGCCGGATAAAGGCGAGACTCTTACAGAGAACCTCCCGGAAAACTTCTCTGCCTTCGCCGGTGACCGGGTGATGACAACAACGTCCATATCAAGGGACTGTAATGCATATACCGCTGCAGCAGCCGCCCCTCCGGCCCCGATAACCACAGCCCGTGACCCCTTCAGGTGGCTGAGCGGTTCCCGTATCCCTGTCCAGTCGGTATTAAAACCAAAGGTTGTCCCATCAAACATCAGGACTGTATTCGCCGCACCGATTGCAGTCACATGCTCATCTGCTACATCGATACTGGCAAGGGCATCAGTTTTAAAGGGGATAGTTACAGAAAGCCCGCGGATGTCAATCTTTTTCGCCTCCCTGATGATGTTGTCAAAATCCGGAGATCCTAACCGTGTGTAAAGACAATTCATACGATATTTCGTGAACAGGCGGTTATATAGCAGAGGTGACAGGCTATGGCCAACCGGGTATCCCGCCACCGCATAGATCCGGGTGATGTGGTCCCGGCCGGGAGTACAGAGAGTACGTTCGAGTACAGCTGCTTCTTCCAGGGCAATTGCAGTACTCTTCACAAATAAAAGGAATTCTTCTGCATCCCTGCGGGTGACGGTCCCCTCTGCCAGGATATGCCGGATGACCATGGCCGTCTCATTGGCATCCCTGTGGGTTGTATTGATACAGAAATCTGCGGCTCCAATGTAAAACGGCCTCCTGGCCGCCTGTAACATGCGAATTTCGTCCCGGAGCGGAAGCCTTGTCAGGGAAGGACGTCCTGTGCTGGCAATCCTCTGTTCAATGGTACGGTCGTCCGCGGTGAGAAGGAACAGGATACTCCCCTGCCTGAGTGCGGCCACGTTCGAGGGGTCCAGGATTGCCCCGCCGCCCGTGCTGACTACCGAATCGGTCTGATCAAGGGAGGCAATGGTTTCACATTCTTTTGTCCGGAAATATTCCTCACCGTACTGCTGGAATATTTCATAGATGGTCATCCCAACACGTTTCTCGATGAGGGCATCCGTATCAAAAAACGGTACATTCAGCATGTGTGCGAGGAGTTCGCCGGCCCTTGTCTTCCCTGTCCCCCGAAACCCGGTGAGAACGATTCTTACCATACCTAATCCTCCATCCTATTGTCTCAATCCGGTCATCCCGGTAA
>CAIJED010000085.1 GCA_903819595.1 uncultured Methanomicrobiales archaeon
CCCCTCGCCGTTTCGCGATCTCGATGTTCTGAAAGACCGCATCAACGAATGGTATTGCCGGTCACGTGGATAGTTTCATCCGGGACCCCCTCACGAAGAAGGTACTCCCGTGCGGCCGTTGTCGGAGCGAAAAGATAATTTGAGATATGATCGGTAACGACCCGGTTAATCTCCTCCGGCATGCTCCGGTTAAAAGACCGTAACCCAGCTTCAACATGACCGGCCGGGATATGAAGTTTTACTGCAGCAAGGGCACCGGCAAGGACGGTGTTGGTGTCACTCTGGACGAGGACGACACCGGGGGTCCCTTTTCCAGGACCCGTTCAACCCCCAGCAGAATTTTCCCCGTCTGCTCTGCCTGGGATCCTGACCCGACATCAAGGTTGTAGTCAGCTCCTGGCAGTTCCAGTTCATCAAAAAAGACCCTTGTCCATCTCGTAGGAATAGTGCTGACCGGTATGGATGATGTAATACGGGAGGTCTTGCGTCTCACACTCCCGGAAAACAGGTGACAGTTTAATGATCTCGGGCCGTGTCCCAAGGACGATTGCGATCATAGTTTCCACATAGTTTTAGTTTACTGCACGTTGTTTGAGGTTCTCAGGAGTGGGTACGGACTGGGCACCAAAATAATCCCCACTGCAGGATTCCAACTCCCGGTGTGGACTGGTACCGATAAAGCCTGGACCGCCTGTGACGAGGATTGTTTTAGCCTGCATGAAGAACCACCATAAATCTTTTTGATCAGAACACCGGCTACGGTCAAAACCTCTTACAACATTACTCATAGGACTCCTTTCTGCTCGTACAGTGTGATCAGTTCACGTTTCCCCAGTGAGCAGTCTACCAGGTCATCCAACTCCTGGCGGGAAAGACTGAGCTGTTCTGCCATGATCCCAAGCAACCGGTCGCTTATCTCTTTCTTACTATGGCTGATCCAGGTACGGATCGCTGTCTCCTTGCCGTCGAAAATGAACGTTAGCTTGATGTGGCCGGACATTTTAGAAGAAAATCCTTTCCTCTTGAGTGCCTTGAGGATAGTGTGGTTCATTCGCGAACCCAAGTCAGATCGCCTCAGTAAAGAGGGAGAGCAATGAATCTCGGAAATGGAGTGCCCCGGGAGTAAGTTCATTCTCCGCTCGTTCGATGTAATCATTCCAGTTCTCCCCAAATTGTGCATTGATTTCTTTCAGCCCGCGATAAAGATCAGGTGCGACAACGAGCAGGTGGTATTCATTATTGTAGATGATATATTCGCCATCTTCAACCTCGAAAGAGAGATCAATCGGGTGATAGAGTTCCCGGATAGTTCCATTAATCTTCACATACTGGAGGGGAATATGACCTGACTGGATACCTCCCCTTGTCTGGCGTACCAGGCGTTCTATCACATCACCATAGGTCTCCCTCGGATGCTCCTTAAGGGAACTCAGTCCTTCTTTTACTGATTCTGATATCTTGATCGATGACGCACCAGGCATACCACCATATACTACCGCGGTGGTATAAATAATAACTGGTGCAGATAAGGGCACAGCGTTTCGTGGGTAACCACATAAGGGGTGCCTTTTGTCTTCATCCTCTGGCTTTATTATCGTGCTAATTTCAACGATCGTCTTCCATTCTTTCCCATCGCCAAATGGATTGGCCTATTCCCGCCGTGAACCCAGCATCTTCCCAACCGCCATATCAATCAGACCTGAATCAGTCCCAGCAAGCACATTTGAACCCACATCTATTGTTTCAGGGCGTCCAGTATTTTCCCGTAGGGTAACACAGGGGACACCAAGGATGCAGGTCTCTTCCTGGACACCGCCTGATTCAGTCAGGACGACCCGGGCATTGGCCTCAAGCGGGAGGAATTCAAAGAACCAGACAGGGGGGGGTAATCTGGATGCCAACAGTGGAAATCCCAAAGGTGGTGAGCATCTTCCGCGTTCTCGGATGCATTGGAAAAATAACCGGAAGATCAAATTCCTTTCTGATCGCCTGGAGACCCAGGATGATACCTTCGAGACGGGACTGAATATCAACATTCTCTGCCCGGTGGGCAGTCACAAGAAAATATTTCCCTTTGGCAAGGGCAAACCCGGGATAGGACATCCACTCTCCGTTTCGAGATCTCGATGTTCTGGAAGACCGCATCAACGATGATATTGCCGGTCACGTGGATAGTTTCATCCCTGACCCCCTCACGAAGAAGGTACTACCGTGCGGCTTTTGTAGAGGCGAAAAAATTGGTGATATAATCGGTATAATCGGTAATGACCCGCTTAATCTCCTCCGGCATGCTCCGGTCAAAAGAGCGTAGCCCTGCCTCAACATGGCCCGCAGGGATATGAAGTTTTATTGCGGCAAGGCACCGGCAAGGACCGTGTTGGTGTCACCCTGGACGAGGACGACATCTGAGGGTCCCTTTTCCAGGACCCGTTCAACCCCCAGCCGGGTCATTTTCTTGCATCCCCTTCTAACGAAAATCATCTTACTTATACAACTTTAATTCTTTGGGTGACAACATGTACGTATTCAGTTTGCCAACGCCATTTGATAATATATTGGCTGGAAATCATCAGAACATTAATTGTTACAGGGCATCCAAAGCCGAAGCTTCATGTGATGACAAATCCGCAAGATCATAGCAGAGATAACCTGCATCAAGGAGCCGGTCCTTATCTTCCACATTCCTGCCTACAAGACAATAAGAATCCACACGGTCACCATTGTGCCAAATCACTCCTTTTGCCTTTGTTTCAAGGTCATGAAGTATCGTGATCGCATCCCGGTACTTCAAATCACTCCATTTACATTCAATAAAAACCGCTTCACGCGTCGAATCGTTCAGGCATACATAATCAATCTCCGACTCCTTATACCACCACCGTCCTGTTACAGAAAAACTCCGGTCCGCAAGAATAACCCTATTCCTGATACATTCCTCTGTCAAAAGCTCAAACATGTGCCCACAATACGAGGGAAAAGATAAGAGAATCCTCTGAAGCACAGCGAGAGAACGCCCTGCTTCAATATCAATCCGGTTTGGATACACAAATCGGAACCAGAACATCAGGTAAGGATCAGTTATGCGGTAATGACGTCGCCGGAAGCCTGCAGGTGCCGTAACGGGGACCTCATCTTTTATGATATGCAGACGGCACAATACATCAAGGTATTTCGAGACCATACTCTTATCAAGTCCGGTAGAAGAGCAGATATCGGACAATGTCGTGCAGCCTGAAGCAAGTGCTTTAAAGATAATCATATAGTTTGCCGGTTCACGGAACTCATAGTTCATGAGCATTTCAGTTTCGGAATAAAGATAAGCGCCTTTGTTCAGAATATTGTCGAGGATATTATCCGGGAATGACTTTTCAGGCTGGAACTTTAACAGATAGGCCGGTATCCCACCGAGGACAAACCAGGTCTTTGCGATATCCTCGTCTGACCATGGCAGGAACTCATGGATGCAGGAATAGGGAAGTGGTTCAACCTGCCATTGTCCACTTCGTCTACCATAGAGTGGACTCTGATAACCGAGAACTGCAGTTTCCATTGTACTAATCGATGAACCGGAGAGAACGAGCATTACGGGAAGATCTTTAAGTGCCGTATCCCATATTTTCTGGAAAATTGAGGGAATCGACCGGTTATGCGCAATCAGGTATGGAAATTCATCCATAACAATCACAACTTTCCCCAATTTTGCTTGTTCTACAAATGATGTGTGACGAATGAAGGCTTCGAACAGGGAAAGCCAGCTCTCAAAGGAAACCCTCTCAAAATTATTATCCCTTAAAAAAAGGCCCGCATGATGCGTGAATTCCCTGATGTTTTGCAGGTCTCCTTCTTCTGATGCAAGGAAATAGATTCCTCGTTTATCCTTGAGGAACTGGATAAGCAATTA
>CAIJED010000086.1 GCA_903819595.1 uncultured Methanomicrobiales archaeon
GCGAAGATGAGACTGTTACCGAGTTCAAAAGAGATGAGATCGGGGACAATACCACGTAGGTAGATGAGCATCCACGCAATGCTTTGGAAAGCCATCCCGATCATGAAGATAATGTCAAAGCCCGCTACCCGTTTTCGCGTATCGAAGAAAAGGAGCATAGCAGCAACTGCATGCCCAAGAATAAGGACGACGATGAGAGTCCTGACGTCGAGCGATTCGATCATATTTTTACTCTCTCAAGTATATCGACAGCAGTTGTGGTGCTGATATCCTGGACTTGTTCGCCGCTGTTCTTTTGAGAGACATCCCTTTTCTGGAACATGGGGATCATACCTCCCTGATCCGCCGCCACATCCCTTTCGGCACCGAGATCTCGAACCGTGCACCCTTCCCCGATTTACCGGTTTCCTTAATCGCGATCCCGGTTATCGAAAGAATCTCTCTGGAGAGGAACAATCCAAGTCCAGTGTTCTTACCAAACCCACGCTCGAAAATCTTTTCTTTCTCCGCTGCAACGATACCATCACCATCGTCCTCGCAGATGATCACGTGTTCATCACCGGTTACATCAACAGAAAACCGGATGGTTGTGATCTTCCCGCCATGGCGCACCGCATTATCCATCATATTGTAAAAAACCTTGATAATCAGCGGGTCTGCGAATACCTCACTACCTGCAGGGAGATCATTTTTTACGGTTACCTGTCCGAGCGTGGCTTCCTTCGCTGCGGTCTCAACAAGTGTCTGGCAATCCTGCCATGCAGGGGCATGTACACCAATCTCCTCGTATTCTTTGGTAAAACGGATCATCGCAGAGATCCGTTCAGCGGCGGTGCCAATCTTTAGGAAATACCCCTCGAGTGCCGAATCGGGCTGTTTCTTTTTCAGAATCCCAAGGTAACCCATCAGCACCGTAAGCTGGTTATTGATATCATGGCGGGTGACACTGGTGAGGAGTGTGAGTTTTTTGTTTGCCAGGTGCAACGCCTCCTCAACCCGCTTGCGTTCCGTGGTGTTGCGGCTGACGCCGATAAATTCTGTCGGTGTTCCGGTTGCGTTAACTAGCAACCGGGCGATAGATTCAGTCCATACTGATGAACCATTCCTGCAGGGTTGCTCAACTTCAAATACTGCCGGGTCTAGGATAACCCCTGATTTGACGTCTTCTAACATCTTATTCATCATTTGCTGCACCATAGCAAGTGATCCTTCAGATATCACCTCAACAAGTGACTGGTGCCTAACCTCTTCCGGGGTATATCCCCTGAGCTGGAAGATTGAAGGGCTGATGTAGGTAAAGGAACCATTCAGGCCCAGCGTCCAGATCACATCAGTCGCGTTATCAGCCAGGAGACGATATCTTGCTTCACTCTCCCGGAGTGCCTCTTCAACACGTTTCCGGTCGGAAATGTCCCTGGCAGTAGAAATAATCGCAGGTGCCCCGTTGTATGTGATCACTCGGCTGCTTACTTCCACCGGTATACGTGCTCCATTCTTTGTTCGATGAATCGTTTCAAAAACGATGTGCCCGGTCTGTTGCAGTTCCTGGATACGAGCTGGGACCAGTTTGCTATATTCAGGTTCATCAACTTCACCGGGACTCATTTCCATGAGTTCTTCACGTGAATAACCAAGTCTCCTGCAAATTATATCATTAACTTCAAGGAAATGGCCTTCTAATTCATGGATTGCAATAGCATCTCCGGCATTGTTAAAGAACTCCCTGAACTTCTCCTCGCTCTTCTTTAATGCCTCTTCCGCCTGCTTGCTTTCGGTGATGTCCTCCATATGCACCATGATCATGTCGGGGGGGGCGAAGGTAGCAGTGGTCTTTATGGATCTTCCTGGCAGGAAATGTTCGGATATCAGCTCCTTTGAGATCGTGGCCCGTTCTGAAAAACATTGCCTGATTTCAGAAATAATTTCCGGCCTGGATGAATAGAGATCGGAGGCAAATTTTCCAAGGTAGTCCTTTACTCGTCCTTTTGTAAGAGTGTCCGCTACTTTATTGAAATCTACAAGGACAAAGTCCCCTGCCCGATGTTGCCAGGTAAATATGGCAATTGGATTGTTCTGGTATTGCTCACGGAACCGGATTTCACTGTCCCGCAATGCTTCCTCGGCACGTTTGCGTTCGGTGATATCCTGAACAGTCCCATGAAACCCGATGATCTTTCCCATCCCGTCGTGTTTCACGCCACCGAATGCAACCGTCCACCGGGTGCTGCCATCAGGACGGACCATTTCCAGCTCGAGATTAAACGGCTCTCCATCAGACCTTGATTGTATCACCGCACGATTTAGACGATCCCAGCTTTCCGTGGTGTAAAAACGGGGAAGTTCCGTATACGTTGGGGCGGGAAATATGGGATTTATCCCCATAATATTGAACAATTCTTCTGACCAGGTCACTCTGTCAGGCTCTATAATCCAGTCAAAAGTCCCGATATGGGCCATCCGATGAGCCTCTTTTAGGCGCTCCTGGGCAGATACCAGTTCCAGATTTGCATGTTTGCGGTCGGTAATATCATTGATTATTCCATCAATAAACTCAGGATTTCCTTCCGTATCGAACACAGGCCGGCCTCTTTCAAGGAAATGCCGTGTTGAACCATCCTTTATGATCATCCTGTATTCTACTTCAAAGGGCTTATGCAACCTGATTGCGTCCTCAACCATTTCGATTACCCGGGGACGGTCGTCAGGGTGTATAAGCCGATCGATTGAACAGACTTCGCCATGAGTTAATTCTCTTGGGGAATATCCGGTGAACTGTTCACACATCGCATTAAAAAATTGCATCCGTAACTCTTCTTTCACAAAAACACGATATACACATCCCGGAATATTTTCTGTGAGTACGCGATACTTCTCCTCACTTTCGTGAAGTGCCTCTTTCGCCCGCTTCTGTTCCGTGATATTGAAAGCAATGCCGTTTACACCAGATATTTTCCCAAGAGCATCATGAAGGGGTGACAGGTATGTTCTGAACAATATACCTTCATGCGTATAGTCGTACTCGATATTTTCCCCATTAAGAGCACGCAGGTGCTGACTGATTACGGGGTGGTTTGGATCATGTGTGCCGAAGAACTCGTACAGGGTCATTCCAACAACCAGGTCTGGTTTCAGGCCGAGCAAGGTAAGTCCTGCGCCCTGTGACAGGGTGTACCTGAGGTCACTGTCAACGGCCCATGCGGTCCCAGGAAGCTGGTTCATGGCGGAGCGGAACCGCTCCTCGCTTTTAACAAGGTCTGATTGGACTTTATTGATCTCATCGAGGTTCTGGCGGAGTTCTTCCTCGGTGGCAACAAGCTGTTCGTAAGCAGCTGAAAGTTCCTCACTTTTACGGGTACGTTCCTCTTCCTCCCGTTTGTGTTCGGTGATGTCCTGCACCGTGCCATGAAGACCTATGACCTTTCCGTTTTTGTCACGGTTTACGCCACCGAACGCGTTGGTCCATCGTATGCTTCCACCAGGACGGACCATTTCCAGTTCAAGATTGTACGGTTCACCATTCGTGAGTGCACTCGTAACCGCTTTGTTGAGAAGATCCCAGCTGGATGGAGTATAACAACGTGGAAGTTCTGCATAGGTGGGCGCCGGTAGTGAGGGATCCCTCCCTGCGATATTGTATAATTCCTCGGACCAGGTCACGGTATCGGTTTCAACTGCCCAGTCCCATGTCCCGATATGCGCAAGGCGATGGGCTTCTTTGAGTCTCTCATGAGCAGATTTCTGTTCCTGCTCTGCCTGTTTGCGATCGGAGATATCACGCATGTAGACATCGACTCCACCCCTCCGCCCCTGCATGAATACTTCATACCACCGCCCATTCAATGGGGACTGCCCCTCGTAGTGCTCAAGACTGAAGTTTTTCGCAGCATCGTAGTAATGCTGCTGTATGAATGTGCCCACTAAACCCGGGTATACCTCCCAGATGACCTTACCGAGCAATTCGGATGCCGGCCTTCCAAAGGGAGCTTTTTCGGCTGCCGGGTTAACTGTTGTGAACCGCCATTTTTTGTCCAATGAATAGAACGTATCCGCGATACCCTCCAGGACGGTCGCAGTTCTTGCCTTTGCTTCTAGCAGTTTCTCTTCAGCCTGCTTACGCTCGGTGATGTCGCGCACCACACTGACCACATACAGGATCAGACCCTCCGAATCACGGACTGGTCGGACAAAATGCTCGGTCGGAAACAGGCAACCATCTTTCCGCCGCATCTCGAACTCCCGTGTATAATATCCGGGATCCTCATAGGTGGCCTTCGCCTCCCGCCCGAACTGCTCCACATGCACCTGGTCTACATGGAGGAAACAGGTCTCTTTGCCGACCATTTCCTCACGCGAATAGCCAAAGATTCTTGTTGCAGCGGCGTTACAATCACTGATCAGTCGGGTCGCAGGATCGACCATGAAAACAGCATCATCGAGCGAGGCGAGGATCACCCCGAGTCGGTCGCGTGATTCCCGAAGCGCTTCTTCCGCCACCTTCCGGTCAGTAATATCATGGACAACTCCTGCAACCTTTACCGGCTTTTTCTCATTATTGTAGATTAATGTTGCAACTGAATGAACGGTCTTCCGTTCGGTATTATCGGTGGGTTCAATACTGTATTCAAGGTCATACTCAACTCCTTTTTCGATAAGATCTACTAAAGCACGATGTACCCGCTCCCTCTCCGGTATCTGGGCTTCAACATCCCCGATTGAAATAATTGAATCAGGAGGTTGTGGAATAGAAAATATCCTGAATGCCTCTTCCGATGCCCAGATAGTGCCGGTAAACAGGTCCAGTTCCCAGTTACCGGTATGTCCGATACGTTGTGCCAGACGCAGGCGCTCGCTATTGATATTTTGAATTTCTTCTGCTTGTTTACGTTCTGTTATATCAATCCCGATAACGGCAAGCCGGTCTATTATCCCGCCCGGGGTTTTGACAGGGTAAATGGTCTGGTCAATAATCCTGCCATTTCGGACATCCTCAAAATGCACTGGTTCCCCGGAATGGATTACTTCCTGTATTTTTATCAGCCTGCTCTTTCGGAGGTGCTCAGGGATTAGTCCGAACACATTTTTTCCGATAAGATCTTTTGCATACGTTTGTCCCAGGCGTCGAGCTGTCGTATCATTTGCGGCAAGGATTCTCCCATCCGGCGTCATCATGAACGCCGTTTCGGAGATCCCATTTATTAATGTCGAAAGAGATTCCTCGCTTGCCTGAAGGTCGGACTCTGCTTTTTTACGCTCTATTGAATAACGGATCTTATTTATTAGTTCGGCAAACTGTGCTCGGGGTTCGCCGCCTTTCTGGAGGTAAAAATCTGCCCCTTCGTTTAGAGCCTGGATGACAACCTCTTCACGGCCTTTCCCGGTGAACAGGATAAACGGGATGATACTGCCTGAATTCCTTACTCTTTTCAAAAATTCGATGCCATCCATTGTCAACATCTGGTAATCTGACACAATGGCATCAAATTTCTCCGCTAGGAGGAGATCTAACGCAGCAGGTGCCGAATTGATAATTGTAACAGAAAAATCCCCGGATTCCTCTAAGAACAACTTGCCGATCTCAAGAAGATCCTTCTCGTCATCGACATAAAGGATCCGGAGTGTACCAGACATTGCTCTCCATTGTCTGTCTGTTAACACATATCTTTCGGCATGATGATCTTAAACCGGGCTTACCAAAAAAAATCTGACCCCCACCCCCACCTATCGTCACTCAGAAAAATCCAGGATCGCCCCGGTTCACCAAACCAACAATTCTTAACAGCCAAATTGAACATCCATCTAAGTATTCTTCTCCTTTTAATTAAGAGTCCTAAATGCCCAACAGGGCAGGAACTACCAAAACATGGCAGACTTCATTCAGAAAGCAAATGTAAAGCGTTCGGTCCGTACTCTTACGACCCCGATCGCCAGTGTCGCCGCATTGAACACCCTTGTCCAGAATGTGATTGATACCAACCCGTTCAATTGCGTGGACCATGTTTCCGCCGGTGTCACTATACCCGGTGTGGTCCGTGGAACACAGTCGTTCGGCGTTAACGTGCTGTACGAAAACCCGACTACCCTGAAAAGCATGGGTATCGCAACAGCAAAGGCATCAACCGTCGCAGGATATACCGCTGCAGCAGCCGCACTTGTCGGAAATACGGCACTTGCCACCGCAATTGGTGGTACTTCTATCGAGAACACCGAATCTGAAGGGTACTCCATTCAGCTGAAATGTCACGATACGAATGGTGAGGACTATACGGTCACGATCACCCGGAAGACCATCTCCATCTCCTCGTACGAGGACACGGCCATTGTCACCCGCGTGGACACCTGGGCCGATACAAAGCCGGCACTCGTTTAGACGGGTGTGAAACTGGCAGGGGCAAGAGCCCAATCTTCTTACTTTTGGATATACCAAAACCCCTGCCTTTTCATGAGGTGGTCGGAATGGATGTTGAACTTATTGTTGTTGTTCTTGGGATAGTGCTCCCGCTGTACCCTTCGCTGTTCGTGATCTATGAGAGGATCGGGAAGTACGAGGTCATTTGTGCAGAATTTGAGTCCCACCGCGAAGAACACCAGAAATCAAAGGAGGCATATCATGGATCCAGAACTGATTAATATTTTAGAAATTCTTATTACGCTCATCGCTGCCGGGGTTGCCTATTTGCAGCACAGGAAAGCAACGAGCGCAATCGCTGACACACAAGCTGCACAGCAGACGACTGAAAACGTATTGAACTTTTTCGACCAGACCGACGATACAGTAACCGTCGCACCGCCGGTGGTCCAGGGCCGCTCATTCAAAATGAGTGAAGAATCGAAGCGGTGGATTACGTCAGACCGGTCGCCAGAGGAACGTGAGAGCTTACTCCGGCAGGTAGCAGAAGCTGAAGGGAAACGGCTGGGTGTGTACACCATTTCTGTACCATCGGTATGGTACAATATCGAATATGGAATCCCGTCAGGTTCGGGCGGCTCGGGAAAAGGAGTCCCGACATGAACCGCCTGACAAGAAGAAGAACGTTGCTCATCGGCGGCTGTGTTTTCGCGGCTGTAATACTTGGCGTGGCTTGTACCGGGACCACTCCGGCCCAGGCTGCGACCGTTGATGTTGCCTTCATGGGTTCATCTGATCAGTCACTTATCGGTTCTTCGGATTTGACATGGGTCGTATCGAAC
>CAIJED010000087.1 GCA_903819595.1 uncultured Methanomicrobiales archaeon
ATGAATCTTGCAGTGAATGGTCAAAACGAAGAGGATTACCACCACCAGATCGATACCACCAACACCGTCAATGGAAAGCCGGTTTACTACCTGGTCGGGCAGACCGGTGCAGTTATCGATCGCGCTACGAATGCGGGCGTGGTCTTCGGAATCTCCTGCCCGGATCTGACTGTTCGGGACCTCGAACTCCGTCACAATGAATTCGGGGTATTCCTGATAGGATCAGACAGGGCGATGATCACGAACGTTACCGCCATCGAAAATACCATGGGATTTAATATTCTTTCAAGCAATGCTGTCCTGTTAGACCATTGCACGGCAACATTAAATCCAATCAATGGAATTAAAATCCTCAACTCGAACAGAGTACTCGTACGTAACTCGGATACGTCTGACAACAACGATCCTGCAGGGGCTGCGGGAACCGGTATATCCATCCAGAACAGTTCCTCTTTCCGCATGGAAAATGTTGCATCCCGTAACAACTCTATGTTTGGAATAGAACTGGACAATGCTGACCAGGTGGACATCAGGAATGCAACGGTGAATGCAAACAGTGAAGCAGGCATCGTAGTCAAGGGAGACACCATTCAAATCACCGGCTCCAGGATTCGGGACAATGAAGGCCCGGGTATCGGGCTGCTCGATTCAAACAATATTACCATCTGGAACAACTACTTCTCCAATAATGAAAATGTCGGCATCTCTGAAGCGATCGGTACCGGTAATACCTGGAACATCACAAAAACCACGGGCACTAACATTGTTAATGGCCCGTACCTTGGCGGGAACTACTGGGCAAAGCCTGACGGCACAGGGTGGTCACAGGTCACCCCTGACCGTGGCGATGGTTTCTGCAGTGCGCCGTTTGTCATTGATGGGAATAACACGGACTACCTCCCACTCCACATCATCGCGCCGCCACCTTCCGATTACAATATTACCCTGGGAGAGGGCTGGAACATGGTTTCAGTACCGAAAAAGCTTGCTCCCGGGTATGACACCGGGTCAATTTTTGGAAATGTGACGACCGAAGGTCGCACGATATGGGAATATGATGGATCCATTCATAACTGGGTTCCCGTACACGAAGATACCCGGGTTTTACCCCTGTATGGGTTCTGGATTTATTCCAAATATCTGACAACGGTCCCGTTGAAATTCGATCCGAACCCACTCCAGGTACCTCCCACGCGGAAACTCGTAAAAGGATGGGAACTGATCGGTTTTACCGGGACAATTCCTGCGTCTGCACGTGACACGTTAATATCAGTGCGGAATAACTGGACCCAGGCGATGGGATTCAATACGACCGCATACCAGTATGATATCCAGATAATAAATGGTGGGAGTGGTCCGTTCACTGACTCAAGGCTCATGTACGCGACAAAAGGTTACTGGCTTTATATGACCGGACCGGGTGATCTGGCGGCCATCGGGGTCTAACTCCAGAATTTTTTCATCTGGGACTCTTATTTTTGCTTTTGCCGAGAATTTGAATTCGGATTATGAACACGCTGAATAAAGATTGCAGGCCCAGTAGTTTCGATCTGTAATCATTTTAATATAATATCAGCGGATTTTTCTCAGCAATAGGTCGGACATCCCGGTAGGCTGGGCAATCCTGTATGCAGGGATGTACTGATCACCCATAGTACCTGGGCAAGCCAGTCATTCGTCCGTGTAATAGTAATATTCGCCGTTCGCCCGCTGCTCGCGGTCCAGGAACGATTCAGGCTTGTTGATCCTCGGCCGCCCGCTCTGGTCACGCCTGAAGGTGACCCCGAGCTCAGAAAGGAACCGGTTCATCCCGTCACGCATATCAAAAGGCCCGAATGCCTCACCAGACACTCCCGGTTTCCCTTCAAATACAAGGATACGTTCGCTGATCATGTCGATTAAATAGATATCATGGTCAATGACGAGGATTGCGGCCTCCTTTCCATCCACGTGCCGCTTGAACATCCGGGTAATTTTCACGCGCTGCTCGACGTCAAGGTGTGCACTTGGCTCATCAAGGATATAGAGGTCTGCATCCCTTGAAAGGCAGGCGGCAATCGCGACCCGCTGGAGTTCACCACCGGAAAGGGTATCAACCGGGGACGAGAGGATCTGACCGATCGACAGCGGTTCAATGATCTCATGCTGGTACACACCGGAGTCGAACTTCGATGTAATACCTCTGAGATAAAACTCAACCGTGTCTGAAACGTCAGCCTTGATATATTGCGGCTTATACGAGACACGGAGCTTCGAGTCCATCTGGCCGAAGTCTGGTGTTTCAACACCGGCGAGCAACTTTGCCAGGGTGCTTTTCCCGATCCCGTTTGCACCGACTACTCCGAGGACTTCCCCTGCCTTGATCTCACCTTCTGCCACATGGAGTGAGAACGTCTCGTACGTCTTGCTCATCACTGGTATCCGGAGCAGTGTCTCCCGGTCTGATTCCTTGGTATGTGCCCTCTTCTCGAAGACCACCTGGGTATCCCGGAAACGGACGTTTTCTTCGGTGAGGAAACCACCCAGGTACTGGTTGATCCCGATCCTGACTCCCTTGGGCTGCGTGATAATCCCAAACACGGCAGGTTTCCCATAGGCGATGTGGACAGTATCGGCCAGCATGTCGAGGATCGCGAGGTCATGTTCGACGATCATGATGGGGCGTATCTTCGCTAAGTCCCTAATCAGTTTTGCGACCGCCATCCGCTGGTGAATATCAAGGAACGGGGTAATTTCGTCGAGGAAGTAAAACTCAGCTTCACGTGAGAGACAGGCAGCCGCTGCGACACGCTGGAGCTCACCACCTGACAACGTAGAGATATCATGGTCCAGGATTGCCCGGAGAGAGAGGGAATCGATATACTCATCAAGCATCCCCCGTTCATCGGTTTTCCGTAAAAGGTCCGAGACGGTCCCGGAAAACACCTTTGGAATATAGTCGATGTATTGCGGCTTCACCGCCACCTTGAGTGCACCCTTCGAGACCTTCTGCAGGTATTCAAAAAATTCAGTGCCTGCATATTTTTTTAAGACTTCTTCCCAGAAGGACTCACGTTCTGTTTCCCCCAGG
Organism: uncultured Methanomicrobiales archaeon; assembly: GCA_903819595.1. Lineage (GTDB taxonomy): Archaea > Halobacteriota > Methanomicrobia > Methanomicrobiales > Methanospirillaceae > CAIKOD01. Next base: position 3,071 of record CAIJED010000087.1, read on the forward strand.
TTCGGGCGTAACTGGCCCGAAAGAATCTTAATTGCCGTACTTTTCCCGATTCCGTTTGCCCCGAGGATCCCGGTCACTTTGCCTTCAACGGGAATGGGAAGCCCATAGAGTGAAAAACCGTTTGTCCCGTACCGGTGCGTGGGATGCTCAAGCTCTTCAGGCAGGCTGACAATATCGATCGCACCGAACGGGCACTTTTTAATACAGATCCCGCAGCCTACGCAGAGTTCTTCGGATATGATCGCTTTATCGTCCTCTCCGATAATAACAGTCTCATCCCCGGTCCTCACGCGGGGACAGTAGATAATGCACTCGGTTCCACATTTTCTCGAGTGACACCGGTCACGGTGGACTACGGCAATCCGCACGGTCTAACTCACCTTTATCGCCGTGGACAGAAGGATACTCCATGAGATGAACCAGAACGCGAATGTCATGAACCCCTGGTAGAGCCAGTCTTTCTTATTCATTTTCGGCGTATCAAGTTTCATGAGGATAAAGATATGGCGCTGTACGACCACACCGGCAAGCATCAGGAACAATGCAAGCATGGTGTAATTATTAAATCCCGCAAGGCTTGTTGCTGGAACAATTAAAAACGAGAGGACCCCGACAATAATCCCGATAAAACAGGCGATAGCAGTCTTTTTAATGCGGCTGATATGCTGCTCCTGCTTCTCTTTCGCGTTTAGTTTTTTCTTTGGGACTTCTATCTCTTCTATCGCTTTTTCCTCGGTCATTCTCGGCACCATCATATTCTTGTTATTATAAAGTATTCACCCTGTAAAACCGGTACCGCCTCACTGGGTGGTACGTATTGATCGGTTTTGCAATCTTTCTGAGTCAGAATAATCACAGTAAACAACGTCGTTTAACTGCTAATTTCTCATTATGATTGGACAGAAGTAGTTATAATAGTAATCTAACGGGCCTGTCTTACACCGTGCCAGCTGGAGGCAATGTATCACCCGGGAAGCGAAGATGACTCATGGTTAATAATCCAGAGTTCAGGCAATTTTAATCAGCGTGACCGTTGTTATATATAATAACTATTGAATACGTGGGACCTGTCACTACACCACCGGAGCCTGGCAAAACAGGCAGTACGGGGAGATGGTCCTATTGACGGCCCGCGAAACTCATAACCAGCCCGTGAATACATAACAGGTAACCAGGGTATCATCGTATGGCAACAAGTACAGGAATGAGCGGCGTAGATGTAAGGGCAGTAGCCACGGAGCTCAAAGACCTCCTCCCGCTCTGGATTAACAAGGTCTACCAGTTTGACGGAAAGACACTCGGGATCCGTCTGAACGGGGAAGAACATAAAAAATACCAGCTCATTATCGAGCCGGGTAAGCGTCTTCACCTGGTCAGTTCGTTCCCTGATACCCCAAAAGTTCCTCCACAATTCCCTATGCTCCTCAGAAAACACTTAACCGGGGGTAAAATCCTTGATATCAGACAGCAGGGGCTATCGCGAATTGTCGTCATAGATGTCGGGAAGGCTGACAAAACCTTTCACATCCTGGTGGAACTGTTTGATGCAGGAAACGTCGTCTTCTGCGAAGAAAATTTCACGATCATCAAGCCCCTCTGGCATCACCGGTTCAAAGATCGGGACGTAATCCCGGGTGTGCCCTACGTGTTGCCCGTTGACCCGACACTCTTTGACGGGCCGGGTTTTGCGACGTTTCTGGCAGAAGACAGCCGTGACATCGTCAAGGCGCTGGCCGTAGGGTGCCTGCTCGGCGGGTCATATGCGGAATATATCTGCACGGTCACCGGGATCGACAAGCATACGCCAGCATCGTCGGTTGACCCCGGGATTATTCAGAATGCCGTACTGGCCCTCCTCAACCGGGCCGAAACTGCCCGTGAACCGGTCATTACCCCGAATGCATGCACCCCGTTCAGTACCACGGACAGCAGTGGACCAACACAGTCAATTTCGTTCAACGAGGCACTTGATACATTTTATTCACCAGAAGTAACACTCTCGAAGGGTGAGAAGAAAGAGAAAAAACGTCTCACCAAGGAAGAAGTGATCAGGAAACAACAGCTCGAATCGGTTAAAAAATTCACCAATAAGGTGACAAGGACAGAAAAGATTGTTGCGGCGATATATGAAAACTATTCCCTTGTATCAGAAGTCATCAGTTCTCTCGATGAAGCAAGTAAAAAATATTCATGGCAGGAGATTGAGCAGGTACTGAAGAATAATAAGGCAGGTGCCGGCGGAAAAATTGTGGCAGTCCACCCGGAAGAGTCATCCGTCGACCTGGACCTGGGTGAGACGGTGACCATTTTCGTCCACGAAAATATTGAGGTCAACCTGGGACGTTATTTTGCACAGGGAAAGAAGTATAAAAAGAAAATAGCTGGGGCGAAGGCGGCAATGAACCGCCCGCTCCCAAAACAGGTCATATTGAAACACCAGGCGCCGGTGCTCAAAAAGAAATGGTTCCACCGGTTTCGCTGGCTCTATACATCAGATGGAGTCCTTGTCCTGGGCGGCCGGGATGCCGGCCAGAACGAAGAACTCGTGAAGAAGTACATGGAAGGGGGCGATACGTTCGTCCACGCCGACGTGCACGGGGCAAGTATTGTCATTATAAAAGGGAAAACTGAACGCATGGACGAAGTCGCACAGTTTGCCGCCTCGTTCTCGGGGGCATGGCGGAGTGGCCATTTCAGTGCCGATGTCTATTCGGTACGGCCCGACCAGGTAAGCAAGACACCGGAGGCCGGGGAATATGTAACACGGGGATCCTTCATCGTCCGTGGCGAGCGTCACTATGAAAAGAGCGTCCCTCTCGGCACGGCCATCGGTTTTCAGACTGAACCGGAAGTCGCCGTTATCGGTGGGCCGGTCAGCACCGTTCTGGCAAGGGCAAAATACCTCGTTGAGCTGAAACCGGGCACATTCGAACCGAACGATACCGCAAAAAAAGTGCTCCGGGTCCTCCGCGATAAAATACCGGAAGGTGAATGGAAGGCATACAAGGCCGTCCTGAATACCGAGTCTGTCGCAGCATTCGTCCCGCCCGGTGGTTCAGACATCGTGGAGACCGCATCAGGGACCACATAAAGCGGCGGGGACCAGACCGTTTATGAAGGCTGAATTTGGGGAAATGCAGAAATCTTTTGGCGAAATCCGGCTGTTCCCTGAGAATATTGATGACATCTGGCACTTAAGCCACCTGATCGCTCCTGGCGACCTGGTCTTTGCGACAACGCTCCGGACTGCTGATACGGCAAGTGATAAGATCCGACCTGAGAAAGCGGAGAAACGACCGGTAAGGCTTGGGATCCGGGTAGAGAAGGTCGAGTTCCACCACTATGCCAACCGCCTACGGGTCACCGGGCTGATCGAGCACGGGGTGGAATCAGGATCCTATCACACCCTCAACATCGAAACCGGGTACGAGATTTCCGTCATCCGGTCATGGAGAAAGAATGACCTGGAACGGATTGACAGGGCAGTGAAGGCATCGGTATATGATGTGATCCATATCCTCACCATCGAGGAAGGTGAAGCAGAACTGTTCAGGATACGGCATTTCGGCCCGGAACAGGTGGTAACGGTCACCATGGGAAGTGGTAAGGGCATGGAATTGAACAGCAGGACTTCCTTCTTTGACAAGGTCCTGGATTCTCTTGCCCAGGTCAACGGTCCCCTCGTTGTTGCCGGCCCGGGCTTTATCAAAGACGATTTTATGAAGTTTTTCCGGGCACGTGAGAGTGAAAAGGCACAAAAAACCGTCGTTGTCGAGACCCGGAGGACCGGTGCGGGGGCGGTACAGGAAGTTATCGGTCTGGGGATACTGGAAAAACTTGCAGGAGACCTCCAGCTCGCCCGCGAGGTGAACCTGATGGGGGAATTCTTAAAACGGATCTCTCAGGGGGGACCGGTCGCCTATGGGCGTGCCGAGGTGAAAAACGCATCGGAGTGCGGGGCGATAGAGGAGATCCTGGTCATCGATACCCTGATCCGGAACCCTGAAATTGTTGGCATCATGGAACAGGCGGAGCGGTCAGATGCAGGCATTGTCGTCTTTTCCACCGGATTTGAGCCGGGTAAACAGCTGGATGCACTCGGGGGCGTGGCGGCTCTCCTGCGGTACAGGATAGGATGACCACGGAAACATCGTCTGATATCATTATTATCGGTGCCGGGCCTGCAGGGCTATTTTGTGCGTGCAATGCCGCTTCAGCAGGGGAAAAAGTCATCATCCTTGAAAAAAACGTCACCCCCGGGAAGAAATTACTACTTGCCGGTTCAGGCCAGTGTAATATCACCCATGACGGACCAGTCCGGGAATTTTTAGTGCACTACGGGGACCATGGCAGGTTTATCAAACCCGCACTAATGAATTTCCCGAATACGGCCCTTATTTCTTTTTTTAAGGAGAGGGGACTGGATATGATGACCACCGCAGCAGGGAAAGTGTTTCCATCTACGCAAAAATCAACTGATGTGCTTCAGATCCTGGAACAGGAATGCCGGACTCTCGGGGTGACCCTGCAATATCATCAGCCAGTCCGGGAAGTGCGCCATGCGGATGGCCATTTTTTTGTTATTACCAGGGACACGACGTATTGCGGGAACTCTTTAGTAATCGCGACGGGAGGGATGACGTATCCCGGAACCGGTTCCACCGGCGACGGTTATCCGATTGCCTCGTCACTCGGCCATACCATTGCGGATCCTGCCCCTGCCCTGGCACCCGTGCTCGCTGACAGGTTTCCGTTCGGGGAACTCGCCGGTATCTCGTTTGACTCCCTCCCCTTTTCACTCGTAAGAGAGGGGAAAAAAATTGGCAGCCATAACGGGGACGTCCTTTTTACACACCAGGGACTGTCAGGTCCGGGGATCCTGGACTATTCGCGGTTTATACAGCCGGGTGATACTATCAGGTTGTCATTTGTCGGCCCTGTTTCGAAAGAACAGTTTGTAAAAGACTTCACTGACAGGATTGCCGCACACCCGGTCTCTTTAGTCAGGACAATTGTGTTGCAGTACAAAATCCCTGAACGCCTCGTCACGACACTGCTGAAACTATCTGGCGTCGCAGGGGACTCAACCTGTGCACATCTCGCGAAACAGGAGAGGACAAACCTCATCACCAGCCTGTTGGAATTTCCCGTCCTGGTCCGGGACCTCGGCGGGTTGAAGGAGGCGATGGTCACAAGGGGTGGGGTCTCCTTACCGGAAATTGACCCGAAGACAATGGAGTCACGCCTGGTTCCGGGGTTGTATTTTGTGGGAGAAGTGATTGATATCGACGGAGATACCGGGGGGTACAACCTTCAGGCGGCGTTTTCAACCGGTTACCTGGCTGCGAAGGCGATCAGTACGAAAGTTCGCTGACTGGAAAATCGCACGGGAAAATCAATTGTGGTAAAGATCTTTGTACTAACTTTGGTCTATATCTACCCATTCGAAAAGTCGGCGAAAATGATAGCGTTCGCGATACCGGTATGATCCCGCTCGTTCTCACCTGTGGATAATAGCCAGCGAGGTCCTATAATAACTGGCCATAATAATCACACCCCAGAATGTCGGAGCAATCCCGGTCTTATCTCCGGATGGAATGTGGGAAAATCGTCGTGACCAGTGTTCCGGTCTGACGCGGACGTTTCCGGACAACCAGGGGTGGTTTAGATCTGTCCCCTGATCCAGTCTGTGTATTGTGCCCGTAACTGTTCACGTTCTTCGCGGGAGAGGTCATGTTTTCTTGTCTTGTGGAGGTGCTGCTCGAGCTGTGCGACGATATTCTCTGCCATCCTGAAGTCCTCGACTTCAAGATAGTGGCTGGAACGCTGCACATCAATCGTCGCTCCGCAGACCGGGCAGAGTTTCCACTCCTGGAAACAGTCGACATAGGTAAATGTTTTACAGCTCCCGCACCGTATCACAAGGTACATCCCAGTTGGCCCGTTCGTTATTATTTCACGCTCCCGATGAAATCGTAAAATAAATCCTGTACGGAGTCCCTTTTATCCTGTTATGTATATATAATTACCCGCCCTGATGGGTATGAAATATACACTCCTTGCTGATTGCCGGTTCATGATCTGATATCAAGGTGTGATCTGCCTTGCATTAAATGAAAACCTGATTGGTGTTATGTATCATTCATCCTGACGACGACAACAATAGCGCAGCATCTATTCAGTTTTTCTCAGATCACGGTATAGTACCATTGTAACCGCAGCTCCAAGGTCGATAAGTGGGACAAGTGGAGAAAGTGGGAGTATGCCGACACAACCGTACGCTTTTTTTCGCCTTATCCCGGTAATCTTTCGCTTCTTTTTCGTCTAATCGGGCTGCAACTTCACTTCTCTCCAAGCAGTTCAAATCTGCCTGAGAAGTCCTGATCTTTGACATCAGATCATTTGGTTCATATCCACCAGGGTTCTCCCCCACAAGAGTATTCGCTGCATCACAAGGATCCAACTTCGCCGAAGAGAGATAATATTTCTCCCCGATTTTTCTATAAAAAGTAAATTCTGGCTCATTTATGGTCCATTGCCTGGTGTTCGTTGATCCGCTCTTCCTCATGGACATAAATCAATAACGGGTGAATTCCAATAACTGACGCCTCTTCCGGTGATATGGTTAATTGGCCCATAAATACTGGACCCTCTTTGCTAAATGCCTGTAAGATGGGGCCTTCCCGGGGCTGATTGCGTACGCCCCTGCTTGCACAGGGCAGTTCCTTCTTGTCCCGGCAAGTGCTATTCAGGAAAGTTGAGCGATACTCCTCCTGATAGTTGGTAACATGCCACGCAGGCCTTTGCGGCAGAAAAAACAAAAAAAGATTATACCCGGATGAGGTCCATAACGTAAATAAATGCCCCGATTGCGGCGGCCACCACAATCACTGCGATGGGGCCGATATGGACTGCCCGCCGGTCTTCACTCTCGTAATAATTGACGAGACCTGCAGACGAGATTAATCGTCCACCCTTTTTCTTTGCCATACAAAGTTATTTCTCATTCTCAATATATAAATGGGTGTCAAGGACTCATCCATGGACAACGATCTGACAGTCAGTGGTCATGCCCTCATCGGGGAGTCGCTGGAGATGCGTCCCGTCACAATTGTGGTGAAATCAGGGATTATCACGCATATCGAGGATGACCTGCATGCAGGGGACAACTGGATCATCCCCGCATTTTTTAATGCACACACGCACCTCGGGGATACCGTTGCCATGGATGCACCGGCAAATGGTGACCTGGTCGAACTGGTCACGCCCCCTGACGGGCTGAAACACCGGCTCCTTGCGGCTGCCTCACGGGATGACCTGGTATCAGGAATGCGCTCCAGTGTCCTCGGGATGGTGCAGGGAGGCACGGCCGGGTGTGCCGATTTTCGGGAGGGTGGAATAGACGGGGCACGGGCACTCTACGAAGCAGCCAGTTCGTTACTCCCGGGACTCGTCGTTTTCGGTCGCGACGGGGGCGAACAGGTCGCAGAAGGCCTTGGCATCAGCAGCGCCAGAGACGTCCCTGACCTCGAGCGGCAGGTGAAGGAAGCCAGGGATGGCGGAAAGTTCATTGCCTTTCACGCTGGCGAAAGAGACCCGGACGATGTCGATGCCGCCCTCGCATTTCGTCCTGATCTCATTGTCCATGGTACCTATGCTACCCGGCGACAACTGATGCAGTGTGCCGATGAGGAGATCCCCATTGCTATATGCCCCCGCTCGAACTGGGCCCTTGGGGTCGCCGGTTCCCGGTCAGAACCACCCGTTCATGAGATGATCGACCTCGGCTGCCGTATACTACTCGGGACCGACAATGTGATGTTTGTCCAGCCGGACATGTTTGCCGAGATGGCATTTACCCACTATGTGTACCGCATGCCACCGGCCCTGTTGATCAGGGCTGCAATCTCCGGGTCACAACTCATGGATTCTTCGTTTTTTATCAGGAAAGGAGTGCCGGCAAATTTTTTTGTCATGGACCCCGGCCAGTCCAATATGCGCTTCAGCCTCGATAACCTTGCAACAATCGTAAAACGGGGCTCTTCGGCCGGCATTATCAAGAAGTTTTTTATTTCAGACAGCTAACCCAATAACACAACTATTTTGTGGGGTAAATGATGTTTAGTAAAATACTCGTCGCAATCGACGGATCCGGAATGAGTGAGCAGGCTCTCGAGACCGCGATAGGTGAGGCCAGGGTATGGAAGGCAGCACTTCATGTTATCTATGTGGTGGAGACCGGGCTCTTTTCGTCGCTGCCGATGGACAATACATGGGAAATAATGCTCTCGATGCTCGAAAAAGAGGGGGGTAAAATCATCGCTGAAGCGAAACAGCGGGCTGAAACAAAGGGCGTAATCATCATCCCCCACTTAAAGCAGGGCCATGCAGGTAGTGAAATCGTAAAGGCCGCAGAAGATATCGGGGCTGATGTAGTTGTCGTCGGGTCTCATGGGAAAAGCAACGTGGACCGCCTGCTCATCGGAAGCGTCAGCTCGTTCGTCGTCTCAAACTGCCCCGTCGCAGTCCTGGTGGTGAGAACATAACCGGGATGCTTGTCAAAGACTTCATGACCGTGGATGTAGTCAGCGTCGAAATCCCCGGGAACCGGGACGATGTACTGAAGATACTGAAACGAACCGGGATAAGCGGCGTTCCGGTGCTGAAAGGGGATAAACTGGTCGGCATTATTACCAGGAAAGACCTGCTCCGGAAATCCGAGGAGACTCAGCTGGGTCTCCTGATGACAGAGGACCCTGTGGTGATCAGTCCTGATGCAGCATTGAGCGAGGCCGCGAGGCTCCTCGTCACCCACAATATCCGCAGGCTCCCTGTCGTAGAAGGAAGCAGGCTCATCGGTCTGATCAGTATCGCTGACCTGATACATGCGATCGCCACGTTGCGGATCAAGGATGAGATCAAGGACCTCTATACCAGCAAGACATTCGCATTATGGGAAGAGACCCCATTGCCGGTTGTCGCACGTGTCATGGAGATCTCCGGGTTTGAAGCGATCCCGATCCTGGATGCGGAAAGCACGATCCAGGGCATCATCTCCGAACGTGACCTGATCCGGCATTCATCGATCGAGGATTCCGTGGAGGTCAGCGATTTCTCCAATGGCACAGATGATGATGAATGGACATGGGAGAGTATCCGCGATATGCACACCATCAGTTACAGTATTTCAAAGGTCCAGCTTCCCCCGAGACCCGTGAAGACTGCGATGGTAAAGAACGTCGTGGCTGTTCCGATCAATTCGGAAGTCAGTGACTGTGCACTGAAGATGAAACGTGCCCGCGTAGACCAGTTACCCGTGATCAATGGAGATAAGAAACTCGTGGCAATGCTTTTTGACCGCGATCTGATCCGGGTGCTCTGCAACCCATCCATCCAATAAAAACCTTTAAATTTATTGGTGTCACCATATAACTCAAGCGCTTTTATGAATTTTTCCAGCGTTAAAATATTTTAAGGTGTTTTCATATGAATGAACCGTACCAGGAACCTCTCAAAGGGACGACCACGGTAGGTCTGGTGTTTTCCGGAGGAGTCGTCCTTGCCACAGAGAAACGGGCAACAATGGGATATTTCATCGCCAGCAAGAAGGCAAAGAAAGTCTACCAGATCTCTGACCGTATCGGCATGACCACCGCAGGCGGTGTCGGCGATGCACAACAGCTTGCCCGGGTAATGACCGTAGAAAGCAGCCTGTATCAGATCAGGCGTGGACGGCCGATCGCGGTGCGGGCAGCCTCAACGCTACTCTCGAATTTACTGAATGCAAACCGCTACTTCCCCTATTATGTCCAGCTACTCGTCGGTGGCATCGATGAATCCGGTCCGACACTGTATTCAGTCGATGCAATGGGCGGAGCAACAGCAGAAGAAGAGATTGTTGCAACAGGATCCGGCTCTCCCGGTGCATACGGAGTCCTGGAAGACCGTTATAAAAAAGATATGAACGAACAGGAAGCAGTGGAACTCGCAGTCAGGGCAATCAAGGCTGCGATGAGACGTGATGCAGGGTCCGGCGAGGGTATACACGTTGTTGTCATTACAAAGGAAAGTTACATGGAGATTGCTGATGAGCAGGTCCAGAAGACACTTTCAGCAATCGCCGCATAAATTCTTTTTTTAGGACGGATTGAATGTTAATTGAAGAACGATTGAAAGAACTTAAGGATAAGATCAACGAAAAGGTGCCGTCGGGCATCACCGTATCGGACGTGGAATTTGAAGGGCCGGAACTGGTGATCTATACCGACGACCCGAAAAAATTTGCTGATGAAGCGGACCTTATCAAAATACTGGCGCGGGACCTGCGGAAACGCATTGTGGTCCGCCCGAACGTGTTGGAAGACCCTGACAGGGCAATAGGAGAAATAAAGGCCGTTGTCGCCGACAACGCAGGAATTACGGATATCTTTTTTGATGCAGATACTGGGGAAGTGATTATCGAGGCCGAAAAACCCGGAGTCGTCATCGGAAAGAACGGTATCACGCTCCGTGAAATCACAAAACATATCGGGTGGACACCGAAAGTCGTCAGGACACCCCCCATCGAGAGTTCAACAGTAAAACAGGTACGCCAGTACCTCAGGTCGGTGAACGAGGAGCGTAAAATCTTCCTGCGCACCATCGGACGCCGCATCCATCGTGATATCACGAGCAAGGACCAGTGGGCAAGGGTAACGATGCTCGGCTGCTGCCGGGAGGTCGGCAGGGCGGCATTCCTGCTCACCACACCTGAAAGCAGGGTATTAATCGACTGCGGAGAGAAACCGGACAGCAATAACAGCACGCCATACCTCTACGTTCCGGAGATACACCCCCTCTCGCAGCTCGATGCGGTGGTGCTGACCCATGCACACCTCGATCATTGTGCACTGGTCCCGCTCCTCTATAAATATGGGTATGATGGCCCGGTCTACAGCACACCGCCGACCCGTGACCTGTCCGCGATGCTCCAGCTGGACTACCTTGACGTGATCCACAAAGAGGATCGGAAAATCCCGTACTCTTCAAACGAAGTGAAGACCTATATCAAGCACTCCATCACGCTCAACTATGGAAACGTGACTGATATTGCACCCGATATCAAGCTCACATTCCATAACGCGGGCCATATCCTTGGTTCGGCCATCGCTCATTTCCACATCGGCGACGGCCTCTATAACATCGCGTTCACCGGGGACTTCAACTACAGTAAAAGTCGTCTATTTAACCCGGCAACCGCGAATTTCCCCCGCCTTGAGGCACTGTTTATGGAAAGTACCTACGGGGGGTCGGACATGATGCAGCCCGCACGGTCAGATGCCGAGGAGAAGTTATACGAGACGATCAATACCGTCCTTTCACGGGGAGGGAAGGTCATTATTCCGGCATTCGCGGTGGGGCGTTCGCAGGAGGTCATGCTCGCTCTCGAAGAAGGGATGAGAAAAGAGAAGATCCCGAATGTCAAGATTTACCTGGACGGGATGATCAAAGAAGCAACAGCGATCCATACCACCTATCCCGAATACTTAAACAGCGACCTCCGGAACCAGATCTTCAAGGAAGGAATGAACCCGTTCCTCTCTCCAAATTTTGTTGCAGTGGATTCATCCGATCTCCGGGAGAGGGTGATGAACGGTGACCCGTGCGTGATTATTACGACAAGCGGGATGATGAACGGCGGCCCTGTCATGGAGTACCTGAGCAACCTGGCGGCAGATGAACGGAACGCACTTGTCTTCGTCGGGTACCAGGCGGATGGCACCCTTGGACGGCGTATCCAGAAAGGCTGGAGGGAAGTGCCTCTCGGAAGGGGCAGGACAATCGTGATCAACTTAGAGATTGTCACCGTCGATGGGTTCTCCGGGCATTCAGACCGGAGGCAACTGATGAATTACGTGGGATCGGTCCAGCCGAGACCTGAAAAAATCTTCACCATTCATGGCGATGAGAACAATACCATCGACCTTGCCAGCTCGCTCTACAAGCGGTATCATATCCAGACCCATTCCCCCATGAACCTTGAGACATACCGGATGATTTAAAGCAGTTTCAAATGAGAGCCCTGATCACCTTATACCTGGGTATTTTCTCGGTCATGGCGCTCTCCAACACCATTATCCCGGACCTTACCTCGTATGCCTCCGGGACCGCGTTGCAGGGCGAGATATTTTCAGCCTATTTTCTGGGGGCATTTCTTTTAACGCTGCCGGTCGGACTGTTATCAGACCGGTGGGGGCCGACATATTTTATCAGGGCCGGACTCCTGCTGACAATCATATCCGGTATCCTCCTTCTTACCGATTCATCCGTGTATATGACCATCATTGCACGGCTGACGGAAGGTGTCGGGGCAGGTCTTTTTGTCGCATCTGCCATGTCCTATGTGAATTCCCGTGCCGATCACACGCGGTCAGGCGGGCTTTTCATGGCCCTGCTGAACATCGGGCTTATTGCAGGTCTCATCATATCAGGCCTCGCGATCAGGGCTTTTGGCACCAGGTCTGCAGGGGTGGTTATTTTTTTACTAGTGTCGATCATTCCGTTTGCCATCAGCATTTTCGTGCCATTTGAAGGGCAAAAATCAATTCTGCCATCACTCCCGTGGGTGAATGTATTCAAAAACCTGGTCTACTACATGAAGAAGTATTTCTGGATGTGGTTCTCTTCTGTGGTGCTGATCGGTAGTACCGGTGCCGTGACTGCCCTGTACCCGCAGTTCAGCGGCAGCAGCCCGGAGACATTAGGCCTTCAGATCGCCGCGATGAACGGAGCCACTGCCATCGCGATCCTGCTGGTGTCCCAGGTGAAATTTACCCCAATCGTCACCATCCGCATCGCCGCTATTTTCTCTGCTGCAGCGGTCATGGCCAGTTTCCTCACCTCATGGGCGTTTGTTATCATCGGGGTATTTGCAGGTATTATCATGATCGCCCAGTTAACCTTCCTCGCCGACGCCGGAAAAGAACAGGGGACCTTCATGGGCCTGTATAATACATCGAGTTACCTGGGGATGACAATGATCCCGTTTTTTGTGACATTTATCGCCCAGGCCCTGGGATTCCTCCCTGCTTTTCTCATGACCGCCTTGTTATGCCTTGTGGTGGCTGGTACCATCGGGTTCTGCCTGAAGTGCAAATTTGAGAACGTATGTACGCTGCCTTAACATATGCAGTGATCAGTTCAAAAAAGAAACATAAGCTAACAGCCTCATCTATATTATCCACCGGATGCTAATTATCTAAACATTCTATACGAAATTTGCCATCTGAGTCGGAGACCATCCAGGCAGCTGTGAAATTAAGGTAATCAGGATCCCCGGCTGAAATCAAAAACGACAGAAGATCGCATCGTATAAAATGTAAGTTTCAGGGAATTTGAATGGACAATAATCCTGGTGATTCAACCCGGTTATCAGCCTGGCCAACCAGCTGAAAACAGCAGGTGCATACACGATGACAGAGACAAAGACGCCGCAGGTATCACGGACGGTTGCGTTCATTGATATCGGTACCAATTCCATCCGGCTATTTGTGGCGAGGCTTAATCCTGATTGTTCGTATATCGTTCTTTCGAGTCAGAAGGAATCAGTACGTCTGGGGGAAGGGGAGTTTCTGACCGGGCTCATCACTGAGGATGCGATGGATCGGGCGGTCATGGTCGCTGGAAAGTTCGTCGAACTTGCCCACTCACATCGTGCGGAAGAATTTGTAGCCGTCGCCACGTCTGCCACCCGTGAAGCCCAGAACCGGTACGAATTCCTGTCACGACTCAGAAAAGAGGCACACCTGGACGTGCAGGTCATCTCTGGCAGGGAGGAGGCGCGGTTGATTTTTATGGGTGTTACCGCCGCGATGCACGTGAAGGATGAGCGGATCATGGTGATCGATATCGGGGGCGGCAGCACCGAACTGGCGATAGGGGGGAACGGGGGATGCAGTTACCTCTCAAGTATGCACCTCGGTTCCATCAGGCTTACAAACATGTTCTTCCCTGGCGGTCTGGCAGGACCAGTCACCGATTCCCGCTATGAGGAGGTCAGGGCCTATATCCGGAACGAGGTCCGGTCCGTAATCCGACAGGCAAAACATCATCCCGTAGACCTTGTGGTAGGCAGTTCCGGAACAATCATCAACCTATGTGATATTGCAGCAAGGTTATACCACCACGGCGACCCGGAAAGGACGATACTTTCCGCATCAGATTTGAAAAAGGTGGTCCCGGTCATTTGTTCCTCCTCACTTGCAGAACGTCGTAAAATACCCGGGATCAATCCTGAACGGGCAGATATCATCATTGCGGGGACTGCGATCATTGATACGCTGATGCAGGAACTGGATATCCAGTCATTGGAGGTGACTCATAGAGGGCTCCAGGACGGTCTTCTTGCCGATTACCTCTCGAAAATGGAAGGGTTCCCTCTTCTGGGCCACCTTTCTGTACGGGAGAAAAGCGTACTCCTTACGGGACGGGCGTTTGGGATCAACGAGTACCATGCCAGAACGGTATCGACCATCGCACTCGAACTGTTTGATAGCGGTAAAAAAGTCGGGCTCCACACCCTTGGTCCACGTGAGAGGGAGTTACTGGAGTTCGCGTCCTTTTTGCACGATATCGGGTCCCTGATCTCGTTCCACAACCATCATGCGCATTCCTATTACATTATCAGGAATAGTGACCTGCTCGGGTTCGACCAGAAAGAGGTACTCATCATGGCGAACATTGCCCGGTATCACCGGAAGAAACTGCCCAGAAAAAGGGAACCTGAAATGCCTGAACTCGATGAACCAGGTATCGAACAGGTTATTATTCTCTCCACGTTCCTTCGTCTTTCTGAGAGCCTTGACCGGCGTCATGCCGCCCTTATCGACCAGGTGTACTTTACCGGAATTGTGGATAAAACGGTTGGACTGACAATTGTGGCCCGTGAAGACTGCCAGTTTGAGTCCTGGGGCGTAGATAACGAGGCCAAAAATTTTGAACGGACATTTCACGTGAAACTTGACCATACCATCGTCCGCTCCGATACCACGTCCCGGGACAATACCACCTGATGCAGAAAACTATCAGGTAAACTGCCGTTATTACACTCTTACTGGGTAGTAACACGGGGAGAGGACTTCCCTTCATCTGCTTCATCGGGGTGACCCAAAACCCACCTTCCGGTAACCGTAACGTCTGGACTGTGACCTACCCTTGGGACTATTCCTGCATGCACGAGAGGGATGCCCCTTTATCGATAGACTTTCTCACCCGGAATGGTTCAAAAGAAATGATATGACTCCTACGACCCTGCCATGAGATAATGGATACGTACCTACCTGCCTGCATTTTAAATTGGAGGGAACACCAGGTGACAGGAACTTTTTTGGGAGGACCTGGTGGGACCTGCCAATAGATAAGGGTCAGGTGTTCCCGGCACCAGGTGCTGGGTGATGCCGCTTTCGCAGAGCCCGTTCTATCAGCACAAGTCCATACATCCCGGCGGCGATCAGGATAATCGTCGCCCCGGATGGTACATTCAGGAAATAGGAGAGAAATATCCCGCCGGTCGTTACAAGGATCCCGGTAATGACAGATAGTACCATCATGTTCTTTAAGCGGGAGCAGTATTCCCGGCTGATAGCGGCGGGTAACGTGAGCAACGCGATGACGAGGATAATCCCCACGATCCGGATGAGCATCACCACCGTCAGTGCGACAAGGGATAAGAGAAGGAGTGTGATGACCTCCACGGGGATATCGAGGACCATGGCATACTCTTCATCGAAAGTAACGGCGAGAAATACCTGGTAACAGGCAATGACTACCAGAAGAATCATGGCCGCAAGGACCGCCATAATCAATAAGTCGCTGACGGGCACAAGCAGGATATTCCCGAACAGGAAACTGAACAGGTCTGGTGCATAGCCGGGGGTAAGCGAGATAAAAAGAATACCGATCGCCATTCCGATCGCCCATATTGCGCCGATTAGCGTGTCAAGGTGTTGTTTTGCACGGAGCGATATCATTCCCATGCCCAGCGCACTCGCAAGAGAAAACCCGATCGCCCCCAGTATGGGGTCAATACCTGCAAAGTACCCAAGGCCGATACCCCCGAATGCGGCGTGAGAGACCCCCCCGGAAAGTGCAACCATCTTTTTTACGACGACATACGTCCCGATGATACCGCAGGTGATGCTCGCAAGGAGACCGGCGAGAAGGGCATTCCTGAAAAATTCGAATGCCATAATGGAGATCATCATGGCACATCCTGATCATGTTTCCGGAGCACGCGGTGGGGGACTCCGTGTGCAATCAGTTCAACCGGGCACTGGTACGCAGAGGTCAGCATCTCTTCTGTGATCTCCCCACTGTCATGCGTATACAGGCGCCGGTTCAGGCAGGCAACTTTCGTCGCATAATCTGATACGACGCCGATATCGTGGGTCACAAGCACCACGGCCATTTTTTCCTTAAGTGAATTCAGTATGGCGTAAAACTGCTGTTCGGCAGGTGCATCAACATATACGGTCGGCTCATCGAGGAGGAGGATAAGGGGTTCACTGACCAGGGCACGGGCGATAATCGCGCGCTGCCGTTCACCACCTGAAAGTGCCGACAGTACCCGTTCGGAAAGGTCGGCAATACCCAGTGTTAGTAATACTTCTTCCGTAATACGGCGATCTTCTTTCGTGTACCGTGTGAATATCCGTGCTTTATTACCAAGGCGTCCGGAGAGGACCATCTCCTGTAAGGTAATGGGATAATGAAAATCAAACGTGTGGAACTGTGGGACGTAACCGAGTTTTCTCCGGTTCTCTCCCGGTGTCCCGCCCAGTACCTTGACTGCACCAGATTTTGGCTGGATTAATCCGAGCATGAGCTTGATCAGGGTGGTCTTTCCCCCACCGTTCGGACCGATAATTGCATAGAATTCCCGTTCATGTACGTCAAGACTGATGTCTTCAAGGACAATCTGCCCTGCGATTTCCGCGTATACATGTTCAAGGGCAATGGCATCTGTCAATTCAGACCCGTCCCGGATAGTGCGATTGCAAGCTTTCGCAGTTCCTGCGGCATATCCGGGGCAAGCGCGTCAGATATCACGACACTGCCATTGACGGAGCCGGCGATCATATCTGCTGCTTTCCGGCTATACTGGGGTTCTGCAACAATCGTGGAAATTCCCTCCTCCCGGGCGGTCCGGATGAGTGTTTCGATCTCCATCGAGGTCGCCTCTTTCCCGGGCTGCCCGATGACCTCCTCAGTCAGTCCATAATCCCGGGCAAAATATCCAAACGACGCATGAGAGGCGATAAATTTCCTTTGAGGTGTTTTGTTGATCATCATCTGGATTTCACTATCCCTCAAAGAAATATTCGCGAGAAACGCATCACGGTTCGCCTGGTAATAGGTGGCATGCACCGGATCAACACTAGAGAGGGCGCGATATATATGGTCCACCATCACGGGTGTATTTTTGAGCGATACCCAGATATGAGGGTCCGGACCTTCATGTGAAGGTCCTGCAGCTTCTGCCACGGTCGCATTGTTCTCACCGCGAGGCCCTGTATTGTGGAAATCTTCCCCGGCGAGAAGCACGATGCCGGGTGACGTCTCAACCACCTTCATCCCGGGGTTCATTGCAGATAACCTCGAGACCAGGTTATCTTCAAACGGGAGGAGCCCCTTTCCAAGGGAAAAATAGATGTTAGTTCCGGAAAATCTGACCATGTCCTGGGCTGATGGTTCAAATGTATGGGGGTCAGCTCCGGGAGGTACTGCCACATAAACATCCACCCTGTCTCCACCGACTGCCCGTACCAGGCCTGCTTCGGGTAATACCGTCACCAGTACTTTTATTTTCGCATTGTTCTCCGTCGGTGGCTCTGTCATGGAACACCCGGCCAGCAGTGCACTCAGTATGACCAGGCTGGTGATTGCAAGGGCAATGCCAATACCTTTCATTCGTTTCCTCCAGGCTGTATGAACATCATAATTTTGGTACTCTTACAAATTATTCCTGGCCTGCAACCGGCCTGGTAGTGATGGGTGCAGTCCCCTCTTCATGACAGGTGAACTGCCCGTTACAGCAGCAGGGGTCATGAGAAATTTTTCCGCACACCCCCATCATCGGGTGGCCCATCGCACGACACATCGAATCGATCACCACTTTTGAGACAGAATTCTCAAACCTGGCTGCCTCTTTGCAGGCTTCATCCGGAGTAAGCCCGTAATGTGTGAGCACCAGTCCGAGGATCCGGTGTCGCCTGACGAGGAATTCCGCGTACAATGCCCCTTTTTCGGTAAGACTGGTGGGCCGGTAAGGCTCATGGGACAGGAGGCCCATCGATGTCAGTTCCATGAGTGTCTTTGTTACGGTCGATGGATCAACACCGAAATGTGCCGCAATTTCGGTCGTCTTTGTCGTTAACGGATTTTCATAGACAAATTTCATATAAATGGCCTTTCTCGGTGAGAGGAGAAGGCGGTCGATATTATCCATTTCAGTATAGAGAAATGATGAGAATCAATAAAAATATTTTGGGGTGAGCCCAACAATCTGTGGACTGGTCCGGGAGATTACCCATGGACCGAACGTCTGCCAGTCTGAAAAGGTCCGTCTGAAACGGTGTCCTCACGGAGAATTACGGACACCCCGCGTTCCCCATCCTCAAACACAACAGGGACACATTTTGCGAAAAAATGAAATGAACGCCCGTGAATAATGATCGTTTCCTCGAGCGCACTCTCCTCGCCATTTTCGCCATCGCTGATCTTTTGACGGAGTACCGGGCTCAACCACGCACTAAAATCAGTCTGGTCAATCTGATGGACGATTAAGTCCGAACGGTGGAGGAGAAACAGATCCAGCAGCCGGTCGTTCACATACCGTACAAACAATTTCTGGTCAAGGACGATAATAAGGTCGGAGCACAGGTTGAGGAGGTCAGAAATTGGCACCCTCTTTGAGATAAAAAAAACTTTTGCCGGGCCGAAGGTCTTCATCTCTACCTGGCCTGAAATGAGCATCCTGTTCAGGTACTTTGATGTCGCATTCCGGTTGAGTGGCAGGAGTTTTGAAATTTCTTCAATGGTCAGACCCCTGGGATTTTCGCGGAGAATCTCAATAAAATGCGGTAGTCCCCTTTCCTTTTCTTTCAGCATTCCCTCATCACCCGTCCCATGCCCTCTTCCCTGACCAGTGCAGGGTGGATTTTTTTTTCGTAATGACAAGGGATCGTCACAATATCATGCATTGCTACATTGTGTTTATGCATTGCAATGATATATTAATTCAATGCTATACACTGAGACAAAGATATAAATATAATTGTGGTAATTACTGTGTATCACTCAGATGGTGAGATACGATGGATAACCTGAAAGCAGAACAGGGGGAACAGTACGGGCCTGGGACATCCCGGCCTTTCATATCAGATCGGACGAGGGATATCAAAAAATGGCAGGCAATCGCCAGTATGGTGGACCCTGATCCTGATGTCCTTTCATTCTCCCTCACATCAACAGAGTCCGAGAGACGATGGGCCTTCTTCACCCGTGCATCCGGAATATCACGACCGGGAATCCCCGGGGATCCTGGTGAAGTCGACGATCGATCGGAAGAGGTTGTCATGATCTTTTAACAATTAAAAACCCATTGAGTGGCAAAAGAAACAAGAAAATAAGGTGGTAATACCATGGAATTATGACTCTGCAAAAGATGCCTTTCCGGATCAGCGCACCTCTCCTCCTTGGTGGGTGATCTAACCCACCTGTGCTGAATAATCCTGATAATAACCATATCTTTTCTTTGCGTTATCAAAAAATTATACCTTATTTAAAGGGGATTATCCACGTCATTACCACCATTGCTGATGGATATGCGTCCCGGCTGCCGTTGTGGTCTCTCTCCCCTGGGTGGTCCTTTTGATAAAACCGATCTGGATGAGGTATGGTTCGTAGACATCCTCAATCGTTCTCGGTTCCTCGCCGACTGAAATTGCGATCGTCTTGAGCCCGACTGGACCGCCCCTGAAATCATCGGAGATTACGGTCAGGATCCGACGGTCAAGGTCGTCGAGCCCAAGCGCGTCGATGCCGAGCAGGGTAAGGGCATGCGAGGCCACCTCGCGGGTGATCGTCCCATCACTCCGCACGAGCGCAAAATCCCCGACACGACGGAGGAGCCGGTTGGCAATCCTTGGTGTCCCACGACTCCTGCCGGCAATCTCCCGGGCCGCTTCCTCCGTAATACTGACCTGCATGATCCCGGCACTCCTCCTGATGACTTCGGCCAGTTCGGCGGGAGAATACAGGTTAAGACGGGATATCAGGCCGAAACGGTCACGAAAGGGTGAACCCAGGAGACCAATCTTCGTGGTCGCCCCGACCAGGGTAAAATGCTCAAGGTCCAGGCGGATAGACCGGGCGCCAGGTCCCTCTCCAATCATAACATCGATGACGAGGTCTTCCATGGCCGGGTACAACACTTCTTCCACGACCGGGCTGAGGCGGTGAACTTCATCAATGAACAGGAGGTCGCCTTCCGAGAGCGTCGTTAAAATGGCTGCAAGGTCCCCGGGTTTTTCCAGAACAGGACCACTCGTCGTATGGATATTTGTGCCCATCTCGTGGGCAATAATATGGGCCAGCGTTGTCTTACCAAGGCCGGGAGGCCCTGAAAACAGGATATGGTCCAGGGGTTTTTTCCGTTTCTTTGCTGCCTGTATCGCGATGGAGAGCGTCTCTTTTAAACTGTCCTGGCCAATAAAATCCAACAGCCTTGACGGCCGGATGGTCTCCTCGACCGGGTCTTCGCTGGTCGCTGCCGCCTCGAGCACGGGTTCCCTCATATCTTCTTCCTCTCTTTTAAGAGTTGGAGGGAGGCCTTCAGTAATCCCTGGGTATCAACCTGGCCCGTTCTCCTGCAGGTCTCATCAACGGCATCATATGATTCACGCGAAGGAAAACCCAGTGCCACAAGGGCTCCTGTCACATCCTCCCGGACCGTGCCAGGGACTGACGGAGACCCGGCAGTGTCGATCGGCAGATGCCCGGTCAACCGGTCTTTCAGTTCAAGGATAAGTCTTTTGGCGTTCCTTGGCCCGATCCCTGAAAGCCTTGTCAAACGTTTCTCATCCTCACTGGTCACCGCCTGGACAAATTCTCTGGCCGGGATTTGTGAGAGGATAGAAAGAGCGAGCTGGGGGCCCACCCGGTTCACCGTGATCAGGAGTGAAAATACTGAAAGGTCAGAGATATCAGAGAACCCATACAGGGCCAGTGCATCTTCCCGTACGATGAGATGAGTGTGTAACCGTTTCTTCCCCGGACTACCGGTGAGGCTTATAATGTCTGTCGCAGTCATGTTGACACGGTACCCGACACCCCCGACATCCAGTACCACAAATCCATCCCCACTCGCAACAATCTCTCCACAAAGTTGTGATATCATGGATGTCTCCCCCCGTTCCCTGATGGTATCTCCCCTTTCCTGCATCGGTAACGGAGAGAGAATGGGATCCCGGTAGCACCCCTCACGTCGGGGGCCATGGTACTCATCGCAGCAACCCGGAAATGTACCATTGTTATCTCCTCATGGTATGGATATGGCAGAGTGCGATCGACAGGCCGTCAGCAGCGTCGTCCGGTTCGGGGATCTCCTCCAGGTGAAGAAGCCGCCTGATCATCTCCTGCACCTGTTTCTTATCCGCACGCCCGGACCCCGTTATCGCCTGTTTCACCTGGTTTGGGGTATATTCAGTCACCATGACCTCTTCCTGTGCGCAGAGCAGGAGGATGATCCCGCGCACTTCCGCGACACCCATCGCAGATGAAATATTTTTTGAAAAGAATAATTTCTCAATGGCTGCACATTCCGGACGATGTTCAATCACCAGTTCTTTGAGTTCACGATAGAGATGGTTGAGTCGTGCACCTGGCGACGTATCTTCCTTATTGGTCGTAATGCAGCCATGGGTGACGTGAATGGCCGTGTTGCCGGTTTTTTCGATCACCCCATACCCCAATCGTGCAAGACCCGGGTCGATACCTAGTACAATCATGATTGCCTGGTTATTTTTAAATTTTATAGAGAGATTCACCGTTGCGGCGATTAACCTTTTTCACCGTGGTGGATACGTGATACCGGGGAAGATATGGACGGTACGTGCAGATTCAGGCAGGCATCACTTATTCTTTGGGGATTTTCTCGCTTTTTCATGCCATATTCCCCGGTGCGAGATTAACCATGCCTGGGCATTGCACGGTGCTTCACCCGGTTTTGGTCCTACCTTGGTGTAATTACCATCCGGGTTAAGGACCCGCATATTTACCGTATCTTTCATATAGACTGAAAGGATGGATTCGATAATCGACCGCCGGATAACCGGGTTATTGACCGGGAAAATAATTTCAACCCGACGGTCGAGGTTTCTCGGCATCAGGTCTGCACTGCCGAGGAACACCTCTTCGTCCCCGCCATTCCGAAAGTAAAAGATCCGGGGGTGTTCGAGGAACCGTCCGACGATGCTGGAAACGTGGATATTTTCACTTAATCCGGGAACCCCGGGCAGAAGACAGCAGATACCCCGTACCTGGAGGTCAACCCTGACGCCGGCTTCCGAAGCCTGGTACAGGATATCGATGCAACGCCGGTCCACCAGTGCGTTGATCTTGAAAATAATATGGCCCCCACCATTTTTCCTGTGTAGTTCTATTTCCCGCCCGATCCGTTCAAAAAGTCCTTTCCTGATGCTGACAGGTGCAATCAGGAGCGAGCGGTATGAATGTACCCTCGAATACCCGGTGAGCGCATTGAACAGGTCCGCGACATCGGCACCAATCACGGGGTCCCTGGTGAAGAGGCCAAGGTCCGTATATATCCGGCTGGTCGAAGCGTTGTAGTTCCCGGTCCCGAGGTGAACATAACGGGCAATCCCCTCTTTCTCCTTTCTGACAACCATGCAGACCTTACTGTGAACCTTAAGGCCTGATAGCCCGTACACTACGTGTACGCCCGCCCTTTCAAGTGCCCTCGCCCACCCGATGTTATTTTCCTCATCAAACCGGGCTTTTAGTTCGATCATCGCGGCAACGTCTTTTCCATTATCCCGTGCTTCCATCAACGCATCTACGACCGGGGAGTTCGGGCCTACGCGGTAGAGGGTCATTTTTATCGCGAGCACGTCCGGGTCTTTTGCGGCCTGTTTTAGGAAGGATACCACCGGGGAGAAACTGTCGTAGGGATGGAAGAGGAGGATATCGCCCTTCCTGACCTCCGCGAAAATATCGGCATCACCTTCCAGCGATGATGGGACTGCCGGGACAAACGTGGTGTCTTTTAAGTCGGGTCGATCGACTCCGTACAGCTGCATTAAGTCTGCCATCCCAACCGGTGGTTCAACCCGGTAAAACATGTCCCTGCTGATACCGAGTTTTGCGGAAAGCATTTCACATATACCTGCTGGCATTTCCGAAGAAACTTCTACCCGGACTGGGGATCCGATACGCCGGAGGTCCACACTCTCTTCGATGGCCGTTAAAAGGTCTGATGCTTCATCTTCCTCGATCTCAAAATCTGCATCGCGCGTGACCCTGAAAGGATACGCCGCAACAATTTCCATCCCCGGGAAGAGCCGGTCCAGGCAGGACGAGACCAGGTCCTCAAGAAACACGTATTTTTCTGCCAGTCTGCCCCGTTTTTTTGTCGTTTCCTGCGAAGGAATGCGTATAAGACGTGGAAACAGGTCAGTGGGCACTTTTATCCTCGCGAAGAGGTCCTCCTTCCTCACGGTGTCTCGTACTACAATGGCAAGGTTCAGTGAGAGATTGGAAATAAATGGAAACGGGTGGGACTTATCAAACGCCAGTGGTGTCAGGACTGGAAAGACCTCATGTTCGTAATATTCCCGCATTACTGCACTTTCTCTGTCAGAAAGGGCATCGATTGGAAGTATCTCGATACCTTCGGCTTTCAGGGCCGGTACCAGGTCGCATTTCCAGCACGAGGACTGGGCTTCGAGCAATGCGGCCAGCCGTGCATGAATTTCTGCCAGTTGCTCCATGGGGCTCATCCCATCGGGAGGTGCCTCGAGCACCCCGCTTTCTACCTGTCGCTGGAGCCCTGACACTCGTACCATAAAAAACTCGTCGAGATTATTCGCAAATATGGAAAGGAACTTCACCCGTTCAAGTAACGGGTGCCTTGTATCAGACGCCTCGTCGAGGACGTGACGGTTGAACCATATCCAGCCAATTTCGCGGTTAATATACCGGGGCCCCTGCACCGGGTCAGTTATCTTCTGATCTGGTGGATCATTTCTGCAACGAGGTGGCATTCTGTCACGTTCTCCCTGGTTTCACCGGTTACAAGTCATATCAACAAGATTATAATGATTTCCCAAAGATACCCGGAATCAATTTTTTCCCGAAAACGGGGTCAATTGGAAGAGCGCTGACAACAGGCCTCAATTGCAACGCCAGATTAACCTAATCATTGATTTTTGATGACAATAAATTACCTTACCTGATATTATTGTCAGCGAAAAGGAAAAAATGTTTAACCATCCTTGATGCAACGTGAAGTAGGTGATTATTCAATGGGATATTCTGGTGACATTATGCACGACATCGTGCAAAAGGAACTGAAACGAAACTACCCTGCAAGTGAGGGATGGGTAATTTCAGATGCCCGGAAACAGGCCGGGGACATTGAAATATTTACAGTTTCACGGAGGCGGGGATCGAACCAGGTTGCCACAGTCGGTGCAACCTTCGAAAGAATCGTCGGATCGGGTTTAGCATCAGCGTTGCTCCAGGGAAAAGCGGCACCAGCAGCCAAAAAAGGTACATGGCATGCGAGCCTGCTGGTACCCCAGGGAACTGATGTTTCAGGTCTGCCAGGCGAAATAAAAGTAATTTTTATGCGTTCGTTCCGGTATGAAGGAAAAGACCTTCTCTGGCTCAAGCGCCCTGCCGGGAACCAGTCCGCCACACAATCATCACAGGCATCCTGCTGATTCAGGCAAAGTTCATTATCTCTTTTTTTAACCGGTCGGCAAGGTCCCGTGTATGTGAACCCGCCCAGTACAGCTTCCTGCAGCGGACACACCAGTAAAACGGGATGCCGTCGCGTCGTTCCGGTGCATAGTTTGCGCCACTGACTTCACGGGTAAGGGCAGGTATCAGTTTTTCGTTGCAGAGAGAACAGCGGGTCAGCCTGAGCCGGGGCTCCACCAGACCAAGGTCTGCGAGTCCGTGTAGTTGGGAAAGGACACACATGGGGCGGATATAAACAGCCTGACTGCCTCCCCGTTTCGCCAGCGCACGGTCCCTGGTAAGGAGGAACCTCCCCTCGCGGAATGCGATCCCAAGGAGCAGGGTGTCTTCACCGGGGTTCCCGGGAGCGATACTGTTGGCACTCATCGTATCATATCCCATCAACCTGAGGTACCTGCAGAGTGTCCCGAGCATGCGGTCAACGAGAAGCCGGGTCTCGTTACGTTTTTTTCCCGATGTCCGTGACAATTTCTATCACCTCACCACATCGTTTACAATGGTGGTTGTCAAGGCTCCTGATGGTGATGTCATAGCCGGCCCTTTCTATCAGCAGTTCACCGCACTGCGGACAATAGGTATGTTCAAACGGGTGCCGGTACACATTGCCGAGGTAGGGGAACCGAAGGCCCAGCTCTTTTGCCCGGCGGTAAATTTTTTCGAGCAGGGCAACAGGGGTGGCGGCACGGTCTGTCATATGGTAATCCGGGTGGAACCTAGTGAAATGGACCGGGGTAGACGGGCCGGTGTGTTCGATGACCCACCGGATGAGCGCGTCAATCTCATCCGGGCTGTCATTTAACCCGGGGATGATCAGGGTCACTACCTCGATGTGCATATTGAGTTCTTTTGCGAGAATTGTCGAATTAAGGACGGGCTCAAGCCTGCCTCCACAGATTTTACGGTAAAAATCATCTGAAAATGACTTGATGTCGACGCGAAATGCGTTGAGTACCGGGGAGAGATCGCGGAGCGCTTCCTCAGTGATATACCCGTTGGTTACATACACGGTGCCGAGCCCGTTCGTCCTGGCTAGCAGGCCCATGTCACGTGCATATTCGTGCCAGATTGTTGGTTCATTATAGGTCCATGCAATACTACTGCACCCCTGCCGGATTGCATGTGCCACACCATCCTGCGGGCTCAGTCCCGTCAGCCGGACCATGTCTCCGGTTGCCCGGGATATGTGCCAGTTCTGGCAATGTTCGCAATGAAAGTTGCAGCCGATCCCACCAAGGGAATAGCAGCGGGTGCCTGGAAGAAAATGGTAAAGGGGTTTTTTCTCAATGGGGTCAACAGCTTCTGACGTGATGAGTCCGTATGTCGTGGGATACAAGGTCCCTTTTTTATTCACCCTGACCGAACAGATCCCGCACTTCCCCTCATTGATCGTGCAACGGTGATGACAGATCGCACACCGTACGGCAAGTCCCGGTAGTTTTTCGTAGAGGGCTGCTTCATGCAACGGCATTTGGTACCTCCCGTTTTTTTGCCTTACCTGGTAACCGTGTCGCCCGCAGAATATTCATCCGGGTTACCTTGTAATGCTTCAATGTCCTTCTCATCAACTTCAAGCACAAATGAACCGCGGTACCCGCATTTCTTGCAGCGGTAGATCTGTCCCACATAACCGCCGGCCACTTCATACACATCAGTGCTCTGGCATTCCGGACAACACAGTATCATGAGATCCTTCTTCTCTTTTCTCATGGCAATAATGCTAATCGATCGTAACACCAGGATGCGATGTATTTTGGAAGAAAAGGTGGGAGGGTAAACAATCAGGTTAATATCCCATTTTTCCCCAACAGTACGAAATGAAATCCCTCGTTATCTCTCTTGGAGGTTCTGTCCTTGTCCCGAACCTGTCCGGCCACCGCATCGCAGAGTACGCTGCCGCCCTCAGGCAGGTCTCGGAAAAGTTCAGGGTTTTTGTGGTGGTAGGTGGTGGCGGGGAGGCGCGGAGGTATATCGAAGTAGCGAGGTCGCTCGGTGTAGACGAGGGTACCTGTGATGAGATCGGTATCCGGGTCACACGTCTCAACGCGGCGCTGCTCATTGCAGCACTCGGGGATTCCGTATACCCCCGCGTGGCGGAAGACCAGGAAAAGGCATTGGAATATGCGGTTTCCGGGCGGATTGTTGTGATGGGCGGAGTCACACCGGCCCAGACCACGGATGCGGTTTCAGCAGTACTTGCCGAACGAACGGGTGCAGATATCCTCATTAACCTTACCTCAGTTGATGGCATTTACAGTGCAGACCCAAAAACCGATCCGTCCGCAACCCGTTATGCGCACCTGACCCCGGACCGGCTGGCAGAGATAGTGAGCGGGAGCAGGCTGAATGCAGGCTCCAACACCGTAATGGATGCAATTGCAGTAAAGATCATCCAGCGGAGTAGTATCCCACTTCTCGTCCTCGACGGCAGGAAGCCGGAAAACCTGCCTGATGCACTCATTTTGGGCCGGTTTAGCGGAACGGTCGTGAGCAGCGGCGTCAATACACTGGTGCTCCCACTCTGACCTGGGTAGGAGATAACCGGTAATTATTTGTACACTCCCATCACACCTGTTGATCCAGTACCCGGGGTAGTAGGGTAGCCTGGTCCATCCTAGAGCGTTTGGGACGCTTTGACGGCGGTTCGAATCCGCCCTACCCCATTCTTTTTCATATTTTTTATTTTTGGGAGTTGAACATGGACCGGAAAGCCGCAAGGAAAGTTTACCAGGTCTTAAACGAGCAGTACCCCGAAGCAAGCACCCATCACCGGGCAGGTGCCCCGCCGTTCGAATCCCTTATTGCAACGGTCCTCTCCGCGCAGACAACAGATAAATCAGTGGACGAGGTAATTGGCCCGTTGTTCGCGCGATATCCGGATGCTCCGGCGCTGGCAGAAGCCCGGGTCGAAGTGGTCGAACAGATCATCCATAAAACAGGATTTTACCATATGAAGGCACGGCGCATTATCGATGCGTCCAGGATGTTAGTTGAGGAGTTCGGTGGGGATGTGCCTGACACGATGGACTGCCTGCTCAGGATACCCGGGGTCGGGCGAAAAACTGCTAATATCGTCCTTTACCACTCATTCGGGAAACAGGAGGGAATAGCGGTTGATACCCATGTACTCAGGCTCTCGCAGCTGGTTGGATTTTCCGATAAGAATGATGCGGCAGGTGTTGAACAGGACCTCCTCGCCCTGTTCAGGAAAGATGAATGGGGAAAACTTACCGACCTCATGATCAGCCACGGCCGCAAGATCTGCATTGCCCGGAGACCCAGGTGTACAATCTGCCCGATAAAGCAGTTGTGTCACTATCACCGTGAATTTGTTCTGTCAGTCGTCTGATAACCAAGGGGTCGATGATACCTGCATATGGAACCGTAACCGGGACCACCTGTCGGATATCGGATGTACTTAAAGTCGTGGGGTGCGGACCGCATAAAAAATCAGGTCGCCACCATTCGAAGCCCAAAAAATACAATAAATCCTATCATGGCACTGATTGGGATAGTAAAAATCCAGGCCCACATGATACTCCGTGCGACACCCCATTTTACTGCACTGGACCCGGTTGTAGACCCCACGCCCATGATCGATGCGCATATAATCTGGGTAGTGCTGACCGGGACTCCAAATGCGGAAGCTCCGATAATCGTTCCTGCACTTGCC
Source organism: uncultured Methanomicrobiales archaeon (assembly GCA_903819595.1). Lineage (GTDB taxonomy): Archaea > Halobacteriota > Methanomicrobia > Methanomicrobiales > Methanospirillaceae > CAIKOD01. Next base: position 31,782 of record CAIJED010000087.1, read on the forward strand.
GTTTCAGCAGCAAAACCATGAACCGGGCGGAGGTGAGTAATTTTATAGCCCATGGTTTTTACAATCCTCCATCCGCCTGATAATGTACCGAGGGCAATTGCACCATAACATATGAGTATGACCCAGAGTGGCACTGGAAGATAAGCGGGGTTGGCGGTTGCCCCATAATATCCGATACTAAACAACAGGGGTGTGATAATCCCCATTGTTTTCTGGGCATCATTGGTACCATGCGAAAAACTGTATGCGGCTGCTGAGCAGAGTTGTAATTTTTTAAAATAATGATCTGCAGTTATTTTATGGGCGGATCGTGTCAACCAGAGTACCACCGCCATGAATGCAAATCCGATACAAAGACCAATCAACGGGGAGAGGATCATAAAAGTCAGGACCAGTTCAATGGTCGACCACTGGATTGCTGCGATCCCGGCTGCCGAAATACCGGCTCCCATCAGGCCGCCGATAAGGGCATGTGACGATGACGTTGGGAGACCTATAATCCATGTAATAATATTCCAGATAATTGCACCGGCTAGCGCCGAGAGAATAATCCAGGGTATCACGTCAACAGGGACAATATCAAGCTTAATTGTTTTACTGATGGTATTTGCAACGGCGACTCCAAACCCAAAGACTGCGATAAAATTGAAAAATGCGGCAAAAGCAACCGCGTTTCGGGGTGATAGGACCTTGGTCGAAACCACCGTTGAAATAGAGTTTGCCGAATCATGGAAGCCGTTGGTAAAATCGAAAATAAGGGCGATAAAGATGATGAATATGATGAGAATCACAGGTGCGGGAATCATACTTGTCCTCGGATCCTTGTTAAGTTGGATTACGAATGCCGTATTGCGATATCTGAAAGCACATTCGCCACATCTTCGCAATAATCTGTTGCAACTTCCAGGTGCTCGTAAATGTCCTTATACTTGATAATGGTAATTGCATCATTTGTTTTGAACAGGTCCATAATTGCATGGGCAAGTACGTCATCTGCAAGATTTTCGAGCCTGTTAACTTCAATACAGCGTTCTTCTATGTATTTCGGGTTTGAAATTGCCCGTATATTTTTTATTGCTCCTTCAATTTCAATCACGGATAGCCGGATCAGCTTCGAAAGTTCGATAATAGGTGAATCGGTTGACTCAATCCCATAATAAAGCATTTTTTCCGCAGAACCGTCAATATAGTCGAGTATATCATCAAGTGCGGATGCCAGTTTCGAAATTTCTTCAGGGTCGAGTGGGGTAAGGAAAGTCTGGTTAAGAGTTTCATAAATATCGTGGGTAACTTGGTCTCCCTGGTGTTCCAGCAGTTCGATCGCGTGACGTTTCTCTTTTACATTCGTAAAATTCTCAGTGAGCGCGACCAGTTGGTTTGCACTTTCTGCAACAATCGCAACCTGCCGCTCAAAAAGGTCAAAAAACACCTTATCCTGAGGTATCAGTAACTCCCGCAGACCCATAGTTATCTATCCGGGTACTGGAGAGGACAGGTAGAAAAATATGGCGGTTTTGTCAGCCCGGAAAAATGATGCCGATACCAAATGCCACGACATAATACCCGGCCCAGGCACAGACAATGGCCACCGGTATCGTGATGATCCATGCGGTCATCATCTCCCGCACGACTTTCCATTGCACCGCATTTTTACCCCGGGTTGCACCCACCCCGATGATTGCACCGTTTATTGCATGGGTGGATGATACCGGAATACCCCGTTCCGTTACACCCACAAGAATGGCACTACTGACCGTTGCGGCGCAGAATCCCTGGTACGGGCGAATTTTAGTGATACCTTTTGCCATCTTGTCTACCACCTGCCACCCACCAAAACAGGTACCAAGGGCGATGGCGATCGCAGATGCAAGGATGACCCACAGGGGTATATCAAATGAAGACAGGACCCCGGCCGATAATAGGAGGGCCGTAATAATACCCACCGCATGCTGGCCATCATTTGCCCCGTGAGCCGTGGCCTGCGCAAAACATGCAACTACCTGGAGGGGCTGGAAAATACGTTTCATCCGGTCCTGCCGCGAGTGATTGAAGAGTTGCGAGATAATGATATCAAAGAAGAAGGCCCCGGTCATGGCAAATAGAGGCGAGATGAAAATAAACAGCACAATCGCAAAAAGCCCGGTGATTTTCAGTACACCTGCAAGCATCAGGAACGGGATGATCAGTGAAAATCCGCATACCCCCCCAAGAACGATACCCATCTGGATATCTTCGTGGAATGATGCTGTGAACAGTCCGAGAATGATGGCTCCTGCCACAGCACCGATCAATCCATAGCACATGACCTGGACCACCATGTCCCAGCCGGGAAGGATAATGGCTGAAAGCCCGGCGACAGCCATGGCGGCCCCTAGCAAGCCGCCTACCATCGCATGGCTGCTGGAGATGGGAATCCCAGACCGGGTGGCCACAAAAACGAGGATAATCGCAGCGCCCATAGCCACCACGATGGATAGTGGTGTTAAACCATTCTCCCTGACAATTGAAGTCCCGATCGTTGCCGCGACTGCTGTCGAGAACAAAAATGGTCCGGCCAGGTTACAGAGGGCGGTCGAAAAAACGGCTCGTACCGGGGAGAGGGCCCTTGTCGCGACAACAGTCGCAATTGAATGAGAGGCATCATTCAACCCGTTCACAAAGTTTAACGCGAGTGCAAGAATGATACCAAACAGGACGAAGGGTTCCATACAAATCAGGTATGACTGCGTGCAATATCGGCAAGGACGTGACCGACATCATTATACATTTCCATAACCCGTGCCATTCCTTCGTAGATATCCTTCAGTTTTATTATCAGGAGAAGGTCATCAGTCCTGAACAACCCGATGACCGCACGTGACAGCAGTTCGGTGGAGATATTATAGAGGCGGTTCGTTTCACTCGCATGTTTCGCCACCTCATCCGCCTTTTTCAGGGTTGCCAGGTCATCGATCGCATGTGAGATCTCCACACTGGAGAGTACCATCAGGTAGGAGAATTCCTTCAGCATGTCATCGGACCCTGGGATACCATAATTACAGAGCTGGTGCGTGACCCGGTCGATACGGTCCAGTACGTTGTCGAGGGCCGGGGCAAGCCTCGAAATTTCGTCCGGTTCAAGGGGGGTGATGAGCGATTCGTTCAGTTTTTCATAGATCTGCCGGGTCACATCGTCTGCAAGGTGTTCCAGCTGGCGTACCTTGTGCCCCTTTTCCGTGCCCCCTGGAAGTTCGTGGGTAATCTCGTTGAGTGTTACCGCAGCTTCACTGATTTTTTCTGCCATGTCCTTAAAGAGGGTAAAAAAAATCCGGTCTTCAGGGAGTATCAGGTCACGTATGCGCATGAATTGTCCAGTCAGATCCTGTGCATATGACTATAAAAACATAATGGACTAAATCATGACAATTTCGAAAAAAGCATCGCCCTGACGGGAATTAAACCCATGACCCCTGCGATGCCAGAATATGGACTGGGCGGGAATTGAACCCGCGGCCTCTCCCATGCCAAGGGAGCGTAATACCACTTTACCACCAGCCCACTGAGATCCTTTTGCGACGAGTTGCAAAAACACGTCCAATCAAGTTTGAACAATACCAGGGTTGCGATCTACCCCTGAGCTATCGACCCGCTCTAACTGTATAGGATGCCATCAGTTAAAAGAATTGTTTTATGAAACTGGGGATTGAGCCACCCATTCAGGGTCACTCCCCGGTTGCTTCACATTGTGATGTGCCAACACTCTTTTCATCAGGTGTGGTGATGAGCGTTACCATCCCCACATTCAGGTGACCCGCAGGTACATCCGGTCCGTTCAAATGAGCCAAGGAAACGTTCCCGGGCATCGGAAAGGTGGCTATCGGTAATCACGACACCATTTGACAGGTACCGGACAAGGAGCGGCTTTGCGTGGGCTGGGGCTGGGGCACCCTCCGGGAGGACGATATGGTAGCGGTCCGGTAGTTCATAGACCTGTTTTACACCGCTCCTCTTTCCCCGTTTTGCATACATCGCGCCTTCAATCTCCACGATATCCATCGCAAAATCAATGACCGGGGCACTGGCAATCGCCCCGCCGATACCAAATGCATCGACGATATCACGGTAGTTGATCACATCATCCCGTGTTACGCCACCAGACAGGAATATCTTTACACCCGGGTACCCGTGAATATCAAGTTCCCAGCGTACTTCATTGATGATCGCCCTCATGTTGCCGCGGCGGGAACGTGGAGTATCGAGTCGGACTGCTGTTGCTCCGTTCCTGGCCGCTACCAGAGACTCCCGTTTC
>CAIJED010000088.1 GCA_903819595.1 uncultured Methanomicrobiales archaeon
GGGGTGTATCAGTTCTGACCAGGCTCTTACCACAAACAGCTCAGGGGTACCCGTAAATAATAGTCCCGGACAGGTGATCGCTCTGCCGAATACCACGCCCACGGTAACTCCGGTCATAAAAGATCCATATAACACAGAAAATCAGGTCCAGTTAAACCATGACCAACTTGAAAAAGCATGGAAAACCTTCCGGGTCATCAATACCGACACGAATGAGCGGTATCTGAAACTCGATTTATACAAGAGTGATGACATCAACTATTTCCGGTACCAGATGGTCCCTGAAACCGTCCGAAGAATTGGTGAGTTACAATCGGACCTGCAGCAGATAGAGCCGGCAAATGATCTGGAAAGAAATGATACAAAGGCATTTCTAGAAATCACGAATTACACGATTCTGAAATATGAAGGACTTGCCACGGTTATGCATGCCACCCAGTACGTCGCCATCGGCGACCCGATAAAAATGAAAACTGAGCTCAGAAAGGCAAAATTCCAGATTTCTGATGCAATCGATATCATTAACGACCGGGAAATTTCTGAATATCCGAGTCTGTACCGTGACCAGGTGATTGCTGACAAAAGTTATCTGAATGATCTGGCCGCAACGGTGGATAGTATGACCCGTACAATATATCTTAGTCCGCCTGTATGGGGTTCTCAGAACTGATCCCTCATTTTTTTGTCCGCTAACTCATGATCATGATGCATAATGGGACACCGGGAACTCATTCAACGACACCCTTTGCCATATCTTCATAATCACGGCGGGATAATAGCATCATGATAATTCTGCTGTATAACAGGGGCGATCCGTTCGGTGATATACCCCCGCAATCTCCTGTTATGTGGTGTGGGTGCATTATCCATTGCAGACCTTTACAGGAACGGTGACCTGAAATGAAGCATATTATATCGATACGCGACCTTGACCGGCCTTTTATCGATGACCTGATCAACCATGCCAACCATATTGCATCACAGCATTTCAATGCGAATTCATTAAGCGATAAAATCCTCGCATTACTCTTCTTCGAACCAAGTACCCGGACCAGGATGTCCTTTGAAGCAGCCATGGCCCGTCTTGGCGGGACGTCGATATCGGTGGGAAGTATCGAGGCCAGTTCGATCGCCAAGGGGGAGACCCTTGCGGATACAATACGCGTTGTGAGCGGATATGCAGACGCAATTGTTCTGCGCCATCCAAAAGAAGGTGCAGCAAGACTTGCCAGTGAATTTGCCTCCGTCCCGGTCATCAATGCGGGAGATGGGGCAGGGCAGCACCCGTCACAAACGCTGCTCGATCTTTATACGATACAACAGTCTCTGCCTCTCGACGGGATCGATGTGGGAATGATTGGGGACCTCAGGTATGGTCGTACCGCTCATTCGCTTGCCTATGCGCTCTCCCTGTACCGGTGCAGGATCCACGTGATATCCCCGAAAGGACTTGAACTGCCTTCCGCGTTGATCGGGGAACTCCGTGACCGCGGTACCGAGGTGATCGAACATGAATTTGTGGAGGATATTATCAGGGAGCTGGATGTCCTCTATGTGACCCGTATCCAAAGAGAACGGTTCCCGGATTCCGCATCATATTTCGATGTCTCTTCGAGTTATAAGATTACGACCGAACTGCTTGAAAATGTCCGGAGTCACCTGATTGTATTACACCCTCTCCCCCGTGTTGATGAGATCGAACCCGCCGTAGATGCCCTCCCCTATGCCCGGTATTTCGACCAGTCGAAAAACGGGGTCCCTGTGAGGATGGCGATGCTTCAGGAGGTGTTAAAGTGACCCGCCCCGGCCCTGCTGCGGAAGGTCTCATGATCAGCCCGATAAAAAATGGGACGGTCATCGACCACATCACCTCGGGTGAAGCCCTCAACGTGCTGAAAATCATCGGAATTACCGGGACAACAACAGAATCGGTGAGTGTCGCCACCAACGTATCAAGCAACAAAACCGGAAAGAAAGATATCGTAAAAATTGCGAACCGCGAACTTTGCAAGGAGGAGATGGACCGGATTGCACTCATTGCACCCCGTGTATCAATTAATATCATCCGCGAATTTAAAGTGTATGCCAAAAGGGGTGTGGAGCGACCGGAATTTCTTCTTGGTGTGGTCAGGTGTCCCAACCCCGGGTGTATCACGAACGCGCATGAACCGATCAGCAGCAGATTCGAGGTCCTTCCGCATGGCCTTCATTGCATGTACTGTGACTGGCTGATCACAAACGACATCACAGGGCATATGATTTAACTTTTTTTGTCATCGTCCCATTTCCATGTAAGAAGTAATCCAGGATCGGTAATCAGGTTTTATGGGGGGTATGGTTGCCGTTGCATCTTTTTCTCGTTATGCGATTTTTCGTGGATCTGGATGAATACCCCGATCACGATATTCCGGTTATTACTAATCGGCTGCGCTTTAAGCGCTACATCCCTCTTCTTACCCTTCATTGAAATAATTGCGATATAATTCTCGATACCAATCACCATGCTCTCGCGGATAATTTCCCTGACCGGATCTTCAATTTCCTCTCCGCTCCTGGTATCGATCAGCTTGAGCAACTGGTTTAACGGGACCATCGTTGTCTGTTTCCGGTTTACCTCAATTAATCGCTCTGCATAAGGGTTCATGAGGAGGATCCGGCCTTTACTATCGGTAATGATGACCGCATCAAGCAATGACATAATATTCTGCATGTCCCGGCTCACAGATGCCGTAAGCGGCCGCATGAGGTGATGGTTTGCAATGGCAATCCTGCAATTGGCAGTGATCGTCGTCGTATTGAAAGGAATCGTGATAAATCCATACGGTCCTGCGGACAATGCACGGTTGATGGTCTCATCATCCCTTTTTTCAGAGATGAAAATTACAGGGGTATTAAAAATATAGTTCAAATAATATGCGGAATTTATCGCATCAATCTTGCCTGGAAGTGAAACATCCATCAGGACCAGGTCGGGGTTGTGCTCAGCGACCTGGGCAATCGCTTCTTCACCGGTTGATACCTTACCTGTGATAAGATACTCTTTCTCTAATAGCATCTTCTCAAGGAGATGTGCGATTATTTCATCGTTCTCGACAATTAAGACTTCTTTCATTAAATTCATAGTCAATCCCGGAAAGGTAATGCCCTGGTCCCGTCGGGTCTTGTACCGGTCAGGCGTCCGTGATCATCAATTTCTCCACGGTATATCCGAGTACTTGAAATCCATCGCTGGTCTTCCGCAAGGACGCAGGTAATCTGGTGAATGTCGACCTTGTGGTATCCGGAAGCATGGCGGAGACGGTTAATTTCAGTTGCAGCCGCGAGCGTTTCCTCAGAAACGACAATCGCATCAAAATCCGCATCCAGTGCTGAACCATACCGGTCATGCAGGGGTTCGATACGCCACGTGGCACTATATCCCTGCTTCCTTATAAATTCCTGTAAGGTCTTCTCTCTCTCTTCATAATTCCGGACAGGATGGCTTTTTGCACTTGCGAAGGAGTCGGTAGTCAGGCCGATTACGACGGTGCCCTGGCCTGTGGCAAGATCAAATGAACGGGCGAGGAGTTGTTTATGCCCATCATGCAGCGGATCAAATGTGCCTCCTACCATAACCTTCATTCGCTTGAATCGTTAAACTGCTATATTATTATGAGTATGGATAAATGCACCTGTGCTTCCGGGTTTATTGCATCAAATGCCACGGTCCTCGGTTCCGTTACAATTCAGAAAAACGTGAGCATCTGGTTCGGTGCCGTCATCAGGGCTGACAAAGATGATATTGATATCGGGGAATCTTCTAACGTCCAGGATAATGCCGTTATTCATACCAGCAAGGGATTTCCAGTCCATATCGGTAATCAGGTTTCCATCGGCCATGGTGCGATACTGCATGGTTGCACGATTCATGATCGTGTCCTTGTGGGCATGGGGGCAATCTTGCTGAACGGTGCGATTGTCGGTGAAGATTCAATTCTTGGTGCCGGTACTGTGATCACCGAAGGCAAAGAGATCCCTCCCGGCTCTCTCGTGCTTGGCGTGCCAGGAAAAGTGATCAAGCCCACAACGCCCGAACAGAAGATGAACATCGTTGCCAATGCAGAACGTTACATAGAACTGGCACAGAGGTACAGGGATGCCTGAAGTGGTCGTTATCGGGGGCGGGGTGACCGGGATCCAGGCGTCCCTCGACCTTGCGAATCATGGGATTACCGTTCATCTCATCGAACGTCAGCCGTCAATCGGTGGTCACATGTCACAGTTAGACAAGACGTTCCCGACGAACGATTGTTCGATGTGTATCCTCTCGCCAAAAATGGTCGACGTCATCCGGCATCCAGGCATCCGGGTATATAGTTGTTCAGAAGTGGAACGCGTTGAAGGGGAGGAAGGAGATTTTTCGGTGACAATCCGGAAGAATCCCCGTTATATACGTGAAGACCTGTGCAATGGCTGCGGTGACTGTATCCAGGTCTGCCCGGTAGAAGTATACAATGAATTTGATGCAGGGGTCGGGACAAGAAAAGCGATCTATAAGCCCAATCCCCAGTCTATACCAGATATCGTCATCAAAGATCCAGTCCATTGTGTCGAATGCGGTCTTTGTTATGATGCCTGCCTGCTTGATGCGGTGAAGAAAAAAGAGGAACCCGTCCTGATCGAGGTCCATGCCAGTAGTATTATTGTTGCGACAGGTTATTCGGTATTTGATCCCGGACGTAAGAAACAACTCCGTTATCTCGAATACCCTGATGTAATCACCACGTTGGAATTCGAGCGGCTGATCAATGCAAGTGGCCCGACAGGAGGGCAGATCAGGCGACTCTCCGATGGAAAAAAACCAAAGAGCGTGGTATTTGTCCAGTGTGTCGGCTCACGGGACATGTCAATAGATCGGCCATGGTGTTCATGTGTCTGCTGTATGGCGTCAATAAAGAATGCCATTCTTCTGTTGGAAAAGTCCCCTGAAACCGATGTAACGATCTGTTACATGGATATCAGGTCATATGGTAAAGGTTACGAGGAATTCAGGGAAAGGGCAGAGGCAGCAGGAGTAAAATTCCTTCGCGGTATACCCGGGGAGGTAAGTGGCGATCGGGGTGCAATGTCACTGATCGTTGAGAATAGTGAGACAGGCGAGGTAAAGGACTTAAAGCCGGAACTGATTGTCCTTGCTGTTGGCATCGGCCCATCTTTGCAGGCTGATGAAATTTCAGAAAAGTTAGGAATATCACGTGAGGCATCTGGTTTTTTTAAGTCATTACATGATGCAATGGATATCGTTAAGACCAACCGCCCAGGTATCTACATCGCCGGCACCGCGGTTGCCCCGAAAGATATCCCTGACTGTGTCGCGGTCGCAGGTGCCGCAGCAATGCATTCCTTTATCGGGTTAATGCGGGATTAACGGATGATTGAACCAATACGCACCCTGTGGTATGAAGAAGAGACCGATAGTATTGTCTTTATAGACGAGACCAGGCTACCTGAATCATATGAGATCGCCCGGTGCACCTCCCTCGCAGAACTTGGGTCGGCCATAAAAACACTGGCAATTCGTGGAGCGCCCGCCCTCGGCGTAGCAGGAGCATTCGGTGTCGCAATTGCTGCAAGGAGGTCCGGGGAGACAGGGTATGACCAGTTTTTTTCCCAACTTACCAAAGACGCCAACTGGCTTTCATCGACGCGGCCAACTGCGGTGAACCTATCCTGGGGTGTACAACGGGTACTCAGCAGGGTGAAGAGATCAGGATCGGTTGGTGAAGCAAAGATTGCAGCACTATCCGAGGCGCTCGCAGTAGCCAGGGAAGACGCGGTCATCTGCCGGAAGATCGGACAACATGGCGCCGGACTGTTACCTGACCATGGCACTGTGCTCACACACTGCAACGCAGGTGCCCTTGCATGCAGTGAGTGGGGGACGGCACTGGGTGTCATCCGGTCCGCAGTTGAAGCAGGCAAAGAGATCCGGGTAATCGCCTGTGAGACCCGGCCTCTGCTGCAGGGTGCTCGTCTGACGGCATGGGAGTTGGCCCGTGACAGGATAGATGTGACGGTCATCACCGATTCGATGGCAGCTTCTATCATGCGCCAAGGAAAAATCGGATGTGTCATCGTCGGTGCCGACCGTATCACCCGTGATGCAGTATTCAATAAAATCGGGACTTACATGCATGCCGTATGTGCAAAATACCATGGGATTCCGTTTTACGTTGCGGCACCTGTATCCACGTTTGATTTCGACCGTACGGAGGAGGATATTATCGTCGAAGAACGGGGGCGTGAAGAAATTGCATCTTTTTTTGGTAGAACTACCCTGCCGGATGGTGTGCCAGTGAAAAATCCGGGGTTTGATGCAACACCACTGACGCTGGTCAGTGCGATCATAACTGAACACGGACTCCTGTACCCGCCGTATGATATCCGGCAGGTTAACGGGAACATTCGATGACAACTATGCCAGGGTGATCAGATTTCAACTTATTAATCCCGAATCTATTGATTATTCGCTCATTTCCAGTGGAATTTTCATCATCGGAGAAATTACGGTAGTCATCGTTATCGGGATGTTTTTCCTCGCACTTTTTCTTGTTGGCTTAACATTCTATTCGATCCGGAAAGGCAGGCTGTTCTTTCCCGGATTCTTAAAGGCAGGACTGGTATTGGTCGAAGGACTTTCAAAGGCGTTGTTCAGACTTTTTGGTCTTGAAGACAAGGAAATGATGACCTTTTTTATCCAGGTTCATAACACGATGAATAAAAAATCGTTTGAAGTAATTCCTGTCCAGGAACGTGCAATTTTTTTCCCGCAATGCCTCAGGTCCGCAAAATGCCCTGCAAATCTTTCACCTGAAGGGCTGAAGTGCGTAAATTGCGGGCAGTGTACTGTTGCCGATGCGAAGCGGATGCTATCATTACTCGGTTACCGCCACTTTATTGTCCCGGGATCTTCTTTTATCAAACGGATGGTGAAAAAATATCATCCAAGGGCAATTATCGGGGTCGGATGCCTGTCAGAGGTCAAGGAAGGCTTGGATATGTCAGACAAGCTGGGTCTTGTGGCTCTCGGGGTCGTAACCGAACGGGAAGGATGCGTTGAGACATCTGTGAACTGGGAAGATGTCTTTGGAGTCGCACTTCTTGGAATCGATCCTGCAACAGTCCCTGATGAAATCAGGGCATCCCCCTGGTACCATACCCTTGAGCATTTCTGATTTTCCTTTCAGGGAGATATTTTTTCGTTTCTTTCCATTCACGAGCCACAACGTATTGGTAACACGGAATATCCTGAACAGTACTACCAAAACTCTGACTGTATTAAAAAATCCATCTCCTGAAACAACACATATCCGAACCGAAAAATCAGAAGGTGAATCCTCTGTGTTTTTGGAAGGAAACAAATAAAATCAGCATCATTCCCGTGAGCCTGATCGTACAGGTAATTTTCGTCACTGCAAAATCAGTGCTGCAAGAGTAAACACGACCAGTGAGGCAAACATTCCATATTTCAGATAACTCGTTGCCCGACTTTTTTTTATGCATTCCGGGCTACTGCAACCTTGAGCCAGCCAGGCACTATACAGAATGACTACATCCACGGGAATAATGGCTGCCAGGTACCATGCACCCCATCTGAAAAATGGGACAAAACTTACAATGATGGCAATACAGGTGATACCAATGGAAATTCCAATCGAACGTGGTACTCCAAATAGGACAGGGAATGTTTTTGCGCCGGCCTCGATATCTCCGGGTACATCTTCTGCATCTTTTAGCAGTTCCCGTGCAAGCATTGCAAAAATTGTGATCAGCGCAATCACCAGGATATTAATCAGGCCAAAAAGACCTGCGAATGCTCCGCCGAAAAGAAAAATACTCCCTGCAAGGTATGCGATCGAGAGATTGCCCAATAAGGGGGTAGTTTTCAATTTTTTTGCATAGATGATCAATAAAAATGAATTAAAAACCGCGAGAAAAGCACAGTACGGGTTCGTGAAAAGACTGAGCAGGATACCTGCAGTGAAAAGAACACCCGCGAAAATCAGGACTCCGTTGAGCGTAACAATTCCTTGAGGCAGGGGCCTGCCGGGCCGGTTGACCCGGTCGATGGGCAGGTCAATATAATCGTTGATCGCGTTTCCGGCCCCGGTGATCAGGGTCACAATGACAATAAGAAGGATGACCTGCGGGATGATCGTACCGGTTGCGATCAGGTAGGCAAGCGCTGCAGCAAGACCGGATACGATAGAATTGACAGGCCGGATAATCTTCCAGTAACCGATGATTGTCACGATGAAGTCCGTCTCCGTTCGGCAAGTACTCGTAGATTGATTTCCAGGAAAAAACGGGCGTGGGGGGATTTGAACCCCCGGCATTCAGCTTAGGAGGCTGACGCTATGTCCGGGCTAAGCCACACGCCCTCGCCTATATGATTTGACAAGGGATAGGTATAAGGTTAACGAAACTCAAGATATTGAAGATTATGGAATTAATAGAGGCCATAGAGGGGAGAACACGCTTTTTTATCCCCGGCCAGGACGAAAATTCCGCATTCCCTCCCGGTACAGCACCGGTTTTTTATAACCGGCGTATGGAGTTCAACCGCGATGCGACAGTGCTCCTGCTCCAGGTGATACGCCCGGATCACTATATCGATACGATGGGTGCGACTGGTGTAAGAGGGCTCCGGATTGCGCATGAATGTGAAATTCCCGTCACGATTAACGACCGAGACGAATGTGCAGTAAACCTGATTAGAAAGAACGTCCTCCATACCGGTCTGAACAATGTCACGGTGACGAAAAGTGATGTAAACGTCCTCCTGTCAGGGCAACGGTTTGATGCGGTAGACCTCGACCCGTTTGGCACTCCAGCACCATTTATTGATTCTGCGATCCGGAGTGCACGCCGTTTTCTTATGGTCACCGCAACCGATACCGCGCCGCTGTGTGGAGCTCACAAAAAGGCAGGGATCAGGCGGTATTTTTCACAGCCGTTAAATAATGAGTACCATAGCGAAACAGGTCTTCGGACACTCCTTGGATTTGTCGTCCGTGAGGCTTTAAAATATGATATCGGGCTCATTCCACAGTTCTGTTTTGCACATGAACATTTTGTCCGTCTTCACCTGCAGGTACGGAGAGGCGCGCCAGCGGCTGAACGGACCCTTTCATCAATTGGTTACATTCTGCAGTGCCCGAAATGCCCTTCCCGTTCAGAACAACATGGATTGCTGCCACGAGCGGAGGTATGTGAATATTGCCATACCCCGCTTATCCCCATCGGCCCTCTCTGGCTCGGGGCACTTCAGTCAGAGACGCTTCTTGATACCATGGTTGAAATGATCGAACAGTTTCCACTCGGCACTTCAAGACAACTGGCGACCCTGCTCACACTCTGCAGGAATGAACTTTCCGTCGCAGGGTTTTACGATTATCACCAGCTTGCCAGGCGGGAGAAACGCTCCCCTCCATCAATGGAAGACCTCCTCGACCGGATCCATGCGTTGGACTTTCCCGCTACCCGTTGCCATTACCTTGGTACCGGCGTGAAAACAACGGCCCCGCTTCCCATGCTGCTTCAGGCGGTAAAAGGGGATCCCTGATCCCAAAAAATCAAGCTTAATTCTTGGAGGACCCGCGAAGACAGGCCGGAACAATACTCGAGTAGACCACTTGATAAAAATTAGTGCTCGATAATGATCGAGAGGATATCCCCGTCATGGACTTTATAGGGGAGCCCAATCCGCTGTCCTGGATGCTTCACATAATCACCCCATATACGGGCGTACCGGAACCGGTCGACAAAGTCACGGTGTAGTTTTCTGCATACATCTTCTACGGTACTACCAGAGCGGATGATCAGAGGTTCCTCGAGGTCTGCCTCCTCACCCTGCGGGCGGAGGAAGAGCCGGATAAAACCGAGTTTCTGATAGATCTCTTCCTTCAGTTCTTCAATATGATACCCGGTATGAGCTGAGATCATTACAGGGGGCATACCGAAACGTTCGTCGAGCGTCTCCTTAATCTCATCTACCTGCTCGATGTCTATTAAGTCCACTTTATTAACAGCAATAAATTCGGGGATATACACCCGACTTCCCAGGACTTCGTCAATCAGGTCTTCCTGTGTAGCCCCGCCCCTGATGAGAATATCTGCATTCATGATTTTACTTTCACTCAGGATCGCACGGATTTCATCGATGTTCAGTTCGAGTGTGCCAACCCGGTGGACACGCACGCCCCCATGTGATGTTTTCTTGATCGTGATATCGGGCTTTGGCGTGTTGACCCTGATCCCCGCGTCATATAGTTCCTTCATCAGGACGTCAACATGGCCCTGGTTGAAAACATCGACGAGGA
>CAIJED010000089.1 GCA_903819595.1 uncultured Methanomicrobiales archaeon
GCATTCAACCTGCTCCCGGCCTTCCCGATGGACGGTGGCCGGGTCCTCCGGGCGTACCTTGCCCGGTCGAAACCGCTCCCGGTAGCGACCCGTATTGCGGCAAACATCGGAAAAGGATTTGCCGTGCTGTTCGGTATTTTCGCAGTGATCACCTTCAGCCCGATCCTCGTCATTATTGCGGTGTTTATATATCTCGGAGCCGGCCAGGAATCCAATGCGATGCGATACAAGTTCCTCCTGCAGGACGTTACCGTGCGGGACATGATGTCAACACCGGTACTGAGTGTCCCCCTGAATATGCCGGTCCGCGATGTAATCGAACAGATGTACGGAAGCAGGCACCTCGGGTTTCCGGTCGTCGACCGGGGGGTGCTTGTCGGGATGATTACCATTGATGAGGTGCATAAGATGAACCCACTTGACCGTGAAGCGATGCAGGTGCGGGATGTCATGTCAAGAGACCCGGTTTTCCTCCCTCCCGGTGCACCGGTTGAAGACGCTCTCCGTATCATGTCGCAAAAAAACATTGGCCATATCCCGGTTATTGATCATGACGAACTTATCGGGATTGTTACCAGGGAAGATATCATGAAGGTCATCGAGTTAAAAGAGATGTAATGTTTGTGTTCCGGTAAAATAACGTGTGGTAACCCTGGGTAATACCCGATGAAATCTTCCAGCAGGCCGGAATCATTTCGCACAGAATTTATCGGATCAGGTCTGATTGGTAGGTATGGTGCTTGAGGAATTACTTCTTTTCAACGAGAAAGAAGACGCCGAACAATTTGTCCATTTCCTTAAAAGTAGGAAGTGCCCTGCCAGATTGAACATACAAGGTTCAATTAAAGATGAATTACTTCTTGAAGGTCGTATCGGCGGGTTTTTTGAACTGCTCGAGTACCTTGAATCGGAATATCCCGGAGCCGACGATGATGATGATGATAACGATGATGATGACTCGTTCTTCTCCGATAATTTCGATGATGACGTCGATGAACAAGGGATCCCAATCAGAGTCCTGCTTGATTTCATGAGAAAAGACCTTGAAAAGATGTGGGATTACATATCAGGCATGATGGACCGGAACCAGCTGGGAGACCTGATTTTCACAACTGACGAACTTAAAGAAGATCTGTCGGGTATTATATCTTCTGTTGAAACCACGGATGAGGAGGACCCCCGCCCTGTTTTACTCAATTTCGTCCGGAGACTCAAGGATCTGCAGTGCCTCAAACAGAACGGGATTGTTGAACAAGTCCCGGGTGGGATCGTCCTGACAAAAAAAATCGACCCGGCTGACCTTGTTATCACAAGACCCTTAATGATTCCGGATACTGAAGATGATGAGGAGATCAGACCATACGGGGTCTCGCATCTCACAGACACCTATTACCATACGCAATATATTCTCACGATCGACCCGAAGCTCCCTCTTATCTTCACCCCGTTTGAAATAGGCGAGGCACTCGTAGACCTTTCAGTTGACGAGGAATCTATGGATGACCTGTTGAAAAATATGTTCTGGAAACAGCAACTAGTCCATGTTGTAGTACAGATCATCGAGGACGCGAAGGTGATATCAATGGAGAAACTGGTCCCGGTATTGGACAATTACCAGGGGGCCCAGGGAGTGGATGGCGAACGGATAGGATTCTATGTCTCGTATGAATACCTCGAAGCCCTTATCGATGACCTGCGGAAGCTCCGCGTACTGCAGGGAAACAATGACCGGATCAGGCTGACAAATCAGAAGTTTGCCTTACCCGGGCAGTGAGGTTTAGATCCTGGTGCAGCTCCTTTACGTTGAGATATCATGCAGTTACCCATTTTCCTGTGGGGGAGGTCAGCTGCCCTGAAGCTCCTTCTTTTATTCAGGTA
>CAIJED010000090.1 GCA_903819595.1 uncultured Methanomicrobiales archaeon
CTGAATCGTCTGGCCAGGTATTTTTCCTTGCTATAATTGCCGGATTCCCGGTAATTCTGAAATATTCAGGGGAAACCCGGTGGATAGCTACGGGTCCAGGTCACAACCACAACTATTCATGATCTTCAATCACCGGGGTAAATTTTCGGAGAGGATTTTGAAGAATTATCCTCGTTTCATCGCATGATCACCCGGATTTTATGCTGTGTCGGACTGTTCGATGCAGGGTGACCATCCTGCCACGGTGAGAGAAATGAATGCCCGCGCCGGGAGTATGAAATGCATTTTTTGTTATTCCCCAAGGCCATTAACGTGCAGGAACACCCATCGAAGAAATACCCTGATTATCTCATGGGGCATCGTGCCTCCCATCCTCATCTATTATGGGATAATGCAGCACAGTACATAATAATGGACGTACCAGGGCCTAAGAAGGACTTTTTTGATGATATCATTACGGCACTATATTCTGAACCGTTCCCCACCGACCTCAAATTCATCCTTGCATGGCTGGTGCTCGCGGTTGCAGGAATTTATCTGCCGGTGATCAACTCTAGTCCGCTCCGGGTGGTATTTGCATTACCGGTTGTCCTGTTTATCCCGGGCTATTGTCTTATCGCAGCCCTTTTTCCCCATAAAACAGACCTCGATGGCATCGAAAGGACTGCCCTCTCATTCGGGCTCTCTATTGCCGTAGTCCCCCTGATAGGACTCGGGCTGAATTATACTCCATGGGGAATCCGCCTTGACCCGATTGTCATCTCCCTTGTTATTTTCACGGTCTCGATGCTCATAATCGCGCTATTCCGCAGGGCTGCAATCCCGGCGGATGAACGTTTTTTTGTGCCTCTCGGTTCACTCATGAACAGCGCCAGGGGAGAATTTTTTCCAAAAGAAAGTTCACGGCTGGACAAGGTCCTCTCTATGGTACTCCTTGTTGCAATAGTGGCAGCAATCGGGACCACCATCTATGTCATTGCGGTGCCGAAAGAGGGGGAAAAGTTTACGGAATTTTACATCCTTGGCGAGAAGAAGATGGCGGCTGATTACCCCGACCGCCTGTTCACCGGGACGGCATACCCGATGTATATCGGGATAGGAAACCATGAGTACCGGAATGTGACGTATACTATCGAGACTTACATGGCACAGGTCAACTTCAACGAGACGACCAATAGCTCAACGATAACACGCATGGACCCACTTGATCATTTTACGGTCACAATGCCACACAACAGTACTGATGTGATACCCTATACCCTCACTGCACCATCGACCGGGTATAACAGGGTGGAATTTCTGTTATTCAATGAAACGATCCCTGGCATCGCAGTGACCGGGATGGACAGGATCAACGAAAGTTACCGTGACCTGCACCTGTGGGTGACAGTTCGGCCGAGACCGAACTTGTAACGGTGTTCCCGGTCAATTTATAAAATCCACTATTTTTCCACCTGTCCGGATGGATACTGATACCACCATCGGAATCGGTTCAGGTCTTCAGAACTGAATAAAAAGGATTGGTGGATTGGGCTGAACCCGTGGCCCTGATTTTCATCGGTAAACACACCATCTCACTTATCGTGAGGTTTCCCTTTGCGGACTCGTATGAAATAGAATGCCACGAATCCCGTCACAATGACTACAACTACGAAGGCTGCGATGATCATTGTCCATGGGAATGCGCTGACAGGCGGTGGTGATGTGCGATTCAATACCGTTGTAGTTGTAGTTGTAGTGACTGGCACGGTAGTGTCCACGGCGGACACCTGCCGCCTGATCACCAGGCCATATGTACCACATTTCCTGACGTCGGCATTCACCGTCTTTCCTGCCGCATCAATATGGGTAGTTAATGGCAACCAGGATCCGGAACCTGTATCATACCTTCCAATGACAACATCTTTTCCCGCCAGAGTTGCCCAATCGTCGCGTGATAATGTGATGTTCAGGTTTGCACCAGGGTCAAAAACGGTACCCTGTGGAGAAATTGTATAGGTCACCCCTGGTAAGGTGATGTACTCTGAGGGCAATTGCGGAAGGAGTCCCTCCGCCACCTGGTCCAGGGTAAGGACTGCCACAGTTCCACCATCAGCACTGCTTACCGCGACACCGGTAGCTAATGAAAGGGTCGCAAGGCCATCTGGTGAAGTAATGACCACAGCCTGGGTAGTACGGTTATCCAATCCAAGGGGAAGCCCCCCGGGATGGGCCCGGGTCGGTATTGGTGAAGGGGTGGATGTGGTATTTATTGGCGGGTTGAAGAAATAACCTCCACCACCTCCGCCGCCACCACCACCTCGTGAAAACACCGAGATATAGGAACTCCTTGTTAAGGTGTCGCTAAACGACGCACTTGACACGGTAAGCGTGACATTGTATGCCCTAATCTGGGAAAAGGTATGGACCGGATGTTGTTCTGCCGAAGAACTGCCGTCACCGAAGTCCCAGTCCCATGTATCGTGTGGCCCTGGCGATGTATCATTAAACTGTACTACAAGTGGATTATATCCGGTGGTGGGGTTTCCAGTGAAGTCTGCCCGCAGGCGAGGTACGGTGACATTAATGCAGTTGGACTTAGTTGTGGTCGAAGACCCGAAGGAGTTCGAAGCGGTAACCGATACCGTATAAATACCAGTATTTTGGTACACGTGCGACGGATTTCTAATGGTGTCTGTAGGTGTACCATCACCGAAGTCCCAGTTCCACGAGGATGGGTTATGCGAGGTAGTATCGGTGAACTGCACAAGCAGTGGCGCTTGTCCACCAGTTGGTTGTACTGTAAAACTTGCATTAGGTTCACTCCCTACGAGGAGTGTCCCCTGGTCAAGGGCAACGATATCGTTTTTCTTGTCCAGTGCGAGGGCGTACACGCTGAATGATCCCTCTATCAGGGTTGCAAGGTCACTTTGCCCAATGACAACATACGAGGTGTTCCGCGCGTACCCCGAGATACCATAACCAGGGGTGATATTGATTTCATTGTATTCTGGGGGTTGTTCAGGCGGCGGACTTCCCTGACGGGTAATCGAATAACTGATGACTTTTTGTAATCCGGAACCTGAAGCCCCTGAAGCCTGAAGGATAGTAAGAAACGGATTCCCCGAAAGAATGGCATTCATGCCTGATTTGTCTGATAAATCCTCCAGGGCAGACATATTTACATCGGTCCGAACATCGTAATTTTCACCATTCCTGATGATGATATACGAAAGGTTGTGGACCTCTGAGGTGTTTTCAAAGGCGAGGTCGACATCTTCACCTGACATGAGGTCATACTGGTAGGGGATCGATTTCCCCGCGAACTCCAACCGGTTGTCCCGATCGAGGATGACCACAGGCCAGGCGGTATACAGGGTGACTTTCTGGTCCACGGGGGTATACCGGAACGCACTGATAAGGTATTCTCCGCTTGAAGGCGGAGTACCGGATATGAAAGGCGTGAGGTTGGAGACACTTCGTGCAATCCCCCGGTTAAGGGTGTAATTAGTGATATCGAACTGGTTATGTATGAACGTGTATGTCAGGTTAGAAGGGGAGTAGTCTGCAGACGTCCATGAACCATATACCCCGATTACCTGGGGGTGCTGCTGGAAGGCGAGAACGCCGCGCGGGTCCTGGAGAAGGTATGCGATATCGGTTGAAGATATCAGGTCTGAAATATCGACCTGGCTGGTACTTCCGTTTATCTTTGCCATCACCACATCTGCTGTGGCTCCCGGGACCTGGCACTGCACGACGGGGAGGTATGAACGAATAAAAACAGGATATTCATTAAATCCTGAAACTGAAACCGTACTATTAAGAGGTCCCAGAATTGTAAGCGTATAATCATTACAGAACGCAACGCGGTCTGAAAATACCCTTGTTACAGTCTGTATGGAGGGGAGGGGAATTACCTTTGTATCTGACCCGTCGCCTGTAGTTGAGTGCAGAGAAACGCGTGACTGGGAGAGATCCATTAGATCAGTTACATCGATTGTGGAGACACACATATTACGGATTTCCTGCGGATAGTCGAGATTAATACGGGCAAACGGGATTGGTGTGGCGAATGTTACCGGTACGAGGAGCACCAGCCAAAGACAGAAGACAAGTGCAAACCACATCATACGAGGATGAGTATTCATGGTCAGCCCTCTGTACGGCAGTGGTATTCCGTCTTACTTTTCCTTCCCATGACCCGGGGATTCCGGGTTACCGATCTTTTCATACTCATCATATTCTACCAGGCCTTTCTAACAGGTCTTCTCTGCTTCTGAGACCTGTATATATAGATGTCCCTTGGGGTTTGGCACGTTAAACCTTATGGAAAAACTCTGAAATCACGGTTTATCAGATATCGACCGATCAACTCAGGGATTCTTCCAATTGCGAAATATCGCTCGTTTCCTTACGTAAGAGGTAATTTTATCCATTTGTCGGTTACGCAAATCGAGAATATCTGCGGGACCACCATATTGTGTATATGGCTGGTTACAATGCAGATTATTATAAAAACACGTCGATGCAGTCAACAGACATCATCCCAACGCAAGGAAATTTTTTTTCACCACAAACAATCACTCAAATTTGTGCCTGGTCTCCTGTAGATCTCAATTTTTTTCTGATTAATTTTCCCACCCGTTATAATCTAACTCGGGGTAGCAGGGATCACCGCTTGAATTCCAAGAGTGCGGAAATGATCGAAATGATAATCACTGAGCAAGTACCTACTATTTCTAATTATTCCGGATGAATTCTGATGAAAAAATGTTGTTTGATAATTTTTACAGTCCTCCTCCTCGTACTTGTCCAGGGTGTGGCAGCGCTTTCAGTCACAGTTGAGCCTAAACAAATCGAACGGGGTGGTCCGGTGACAATTTCCATACAGGGACTTCCTGAGAATTCAACGGTTTCCCTGCAACTCGAGGGCAGGTTTGCCATGAGTCCGGAGGGAGGATTTTCCTACGAGACCGATAGCCTTTTCCTTCCCTTCACTCTAAAGGATGGGACATTTTCTGCTACGGTACAGAACACCGATGATAATATGCTGAGGTCCGCAAAGATGATACCGAGGTGAAAAGAGTCGGTAAATCAACTGATGGCGAATTTAGTGTCACCCAGTCCGGGACTA
>CAIJED010000091.1 GCA_903819595.1 uncultured Methanomicrobiales archaeon
ATCAAGAGTTTAGAATTCATTGTACAGGATAGTGATTACATCTCTCATGCATAACCTCCGGTTTTTTTGTTCCTGACAAAATATGTCTCACAATTATTTAAGCAAATCAATCATTTTTATTCGTTTTATTTTTGGAGCGTGCAATCGCCGGGCAGCGGTACCACAGACAACACAAGGGTCCTGCTCCCACTCCTGGAAGTAGTACACTAAAAATACTATTCGGCGACCGCTACTGAAGCGTTCCCGGGTTCAGCAGTCAACCAGGTGTCTACGATCTGATACAAGGGTGAGGGTAGCCGATCCAGGTCAAAGGCGTTAGGTGGAGGGGCAAATCCAGCAGGACTTGAGATTGGGATGCCAGTACCGGCAATTAACGACGGCTCCGGTACTAAACCGGTTACGGGTCACCCCCACATGCATACTCAGGAATCCTTATCGTTGCGGCAGCGATCCCATCAGGGCATAGAAATATTCAGGCTGCCGCGTAGTGAAAAGCCCGTGCCAGGCTTCGAGCGCTGCAGGTGCCATAACATCCAGTCTCCGGAATACATGGTACGCGAACTCTACCGGTGCAAGTCCGCTTGCGGTGATGAGATTGGCGTCAGTTACTGCTGGTTCGTTTACGTAATGATTCTCGCCCCGGTAGTTCGGGCAGAACATTTTCAGGGCGGCAGGATCGTTGCTCGTGTGCGGGCGTTTGTCCAGCAGGCCGGCGTTCGCGAGGCCAAGTGTCGCACCGCAGATAGCGGCGAGTAGCATTCCTTCATCAAGCAACCGGCCTGCGACCCGGAGGGCGGGAACCTGTGCCGGATCAAGCCAGGTATCTGCTCCCGGCAGCACGAGTATATCACCCGGGACGGGGTGGATATCCCTTATGAGAACTTCCGGAGTCAGATGCAGTCCGCCCATGGTGGTGATGGGAACGCGGGTACTACCACAGAGTATAACGGAATACCTGAGTGCCGGATCTTTCAGGTACCTTCCGGAGCGGAGCTCGGCCATAACATAACCAGGTTCCCAGTCGGCCAGGGTATCGAGGACATAGAGATAGAGTGTTCGCATGATTTACCGTATAGATAATCGGGCGGGATTAAAGATATCCCTTTTTTTTGTTTCATTCTCCATGCGCTTATCAGTGCCCCCGGTTCCGGAGAAGCACAACGGCAAAAGAGAGGGCGGCCGATACGAATTTAATCCTTTGCTCATTTTCTTGTGAATCTGTCCTGGTAAAAGGGATTCTGGCTGAGGTACAAAGCGGCTGCAGGGTTGTGCCCGAGAGCACGGTCCTTGACCACGAAAGGCGTTGTCTCTGCTTTGCAATTGCGCAGGAACAGGATGTCGTGACCAACGCAAAGTCCCACCATCAGGTTCAGTTCTGTTTTTTCACGGTTAAGGACTTCTGCCTGCAGGATAGGATTGCAGAATATATTTCCCGGCATGCCCATATCCCGGGGGTCCACTTCACCACAGAGGCATGATACAGAAACGACATCGAACCCGTTCCGTTCAAGAATGTCAGACAACAATTTCGATTCCGGTAACAATGCATAGCAGGTAGCAATCCCCAGCCGTGTCATCCCGCGTATCTTCGCATACTCGATGATCTCGTCAATTCTCGTCCACGAAAATTTTTCTCCCGCTTTTTCCGGGTCAAGAACTTTGCTCATCAAACCAAGCCATCCCTGGATTACAGCCTGGTTTTCGGGGAGCAGGTATTTTTCTTTCGTTTCCCTGACTAAATCCGGGTACTTTTCCGTAGGACAGGATGCCGGTACATTCCTGTCCTTTTCCTTGGAACCGCACCGGAGAACGGTACATTTTGCACACTGCGGACTCTGTTTTGCCATTTACAAACTCCTCGATAACAACCAATGGTTCTGGTAACTTCACGATTCTTCACCGGTTTTTTCCGGTCCGGTCATCCCCGTTTCTTTCCGGTCATCAGAAAGACGGAAAACGTTTGCATCTCCCCGGATGGGCCGGGCTTTTGTACTACCGCCACAGTCCGGTCCTGCACATCGCAAAACCCTGATGCCCCGAAATACGCAAGCATCTCATGCCGGTCGAACCCGTCGTGGAACACGCCTGCAGGCGTATCGTGGAATTTCCCTTCATCGGGGTCCAGATCGGCGATAACGATCCGGCCCGATGGCTTAAGGACACAGGCCAGCCGATTGAGCAGCACCCCGACATCCCGGATATGGTGAAAGGTCATGCTGCTGACTACCAGATCGAACGGTC
>CAIJED010000092.1 GCA_903819595.1 uncultured Methanomicrobiales archaeon
GAGTATGTTGTACGTGAGGAGTCCCCCTGGTGCAACTGTTGTCCTGTTGGCAGTAACGGTAATATTGATCGACGGACCTCCCGCGACCTGGATGGGCAGGATACGGTTGCCTTTAACTGATATATTCCCTGATGCAAGTCCAGCAGCCTCGGCAACATCGGTGTAGGGGCCGTTTGCCGTGCCAGGGAATGTTCCTGTCACCTGGTAACTGCGTGCTTCCCCTGGTGAGAGCACCCCGGTATTCCAGCTCACCGCATTTCCTGAAACAATCCCAGCGGGACTACTCGAAACGTATGTCATCGTGTACGGCAGATAATCGGACACGACCACCCCTGAAACCGGGACTGAACCGGTCGCAGAAGCTGTGACATTAAATGTTACGGTGCTGCTGGGCCCTGTTTTTGCCGGTGCGTCCACATTCACGACAAGATTGGCATCGGTAGGCGGCGCTGTGCCTGCCTTTGCATACCATCCGGGTGGTATCACGAGGTCCTGTGCAAGGGCACCCCCTGTCGTTCCAGCCTGCGTACCAACTTTCCACCAGTTTACTGACACTGGTACCTGGTGAGGGTTCCATGCAACGAAGGTCTCCTGGTTATCGGGAGAGATAAAAGCTGCACAGAGCGGCTGCGAAAGCCCCGATGATGCAGCAGTAGCAGAATACCCGAAGTATGAAAAGTCAGGTGTCCCGTGTGCATCGATCGCCCAGAACCAGTTCAGGACTTCCGATGGGCTCGTGGAATCATCGATCTGGTTCTTCATGTTATTCCACCACGTCCCGAGGTCATACGGGTACTGACCAGATGCCGTATTTCGCGAGGACTGGATGGTATTCCAGTACCACCGGTATGGGGAGACGGGTATATTCGGCGCCGACTTGTCCCTGATCCCGACAAGTGCACGCTGCTGGTTGACCACCGTTAAGTAGGGTACTCCTGCCGGATCTGAAATATTGCAGAACCCGCCATTCGGGGCGTAATCAAGGGCTCGTTCAGAAAGTTCGACATAGTTCGGATCCCTTCCGAATGATAGCGTATAACCTGCCATCGGGAGCCACATGTTGTACATCGAGGAGGTTGGTGAGATCCCGAACTGCGAGGCAGTCTGCACTACCGATTGGGGTATTTTGGGGGCAAATGATGTCGATTTCGGATAACCGGGGGGCATGACCGGCCAGCTGGCTGACACTTTGGGGTTCCCCCAGTTGTACCAGCGGTCCCACATGGTCTCTCCG
The DNA here is from genome assembly GCA_903819595.1 of uncultured Methanomicrobiales archaeon. Lineage (GTDB taxonomy): Archaea > Halobacteriota > Methanomicrobia > Methanomicrobiales > Methanospirillaceae > CAIKOD01. The sequence goes on from CAIJED010000092.1 coordinate 1,235, forward strand.
GTTGAGAAGGCAGTCGGATCGGAGGGGGAACTTGCTGCAGGAATATAATCACCGTTCGTTGACCATTTCGCTGCGGTTGGTGCTGGTATTCCGGTAGTATCCGGGACATAAGCGAGTTTCTTGTCGAACCAGTAGGCCTCTGCATTGTAGAGGTTCGTAGTATAGAGGTAAATCCCGGTATCGGCAATGTCCTGCCGGTTTGTTACCGTCCCCCACATGATGATCCCGGCCCATGCCTGCATCGTCTCACCAAGTGAGTTGTCGTCCTTGCCGTCCTCGAGGAGAGACCCGGAACCAATTCCTCCGCCTGGTGCCGTCTGCGGAAGTCCCTGTGTCCATGCCTGGCCGGCCCACTGGTCAAAGAAGTTCATCTTCGAATATTTAAGTTCTGAGTTTTCATAGTATGCAGAATCCCGGTCAGGGTCATAGGCGATTGCCATAACGAGCTGGTCGATGAATGTACCGTAGTTCTCACGGCTGGCCCACGTGGGATCGAACCATGCAGCCTGTGCAGCTGCGGTAATCAGGTACCCATGGAGGTAGTGAATATCGTTCCATTCCGTTGTGCTCCCGAAACCATCCTCGCCCCACGCTCTCGGGTAGGTGACATTCATATCAGCCATCGGCCAGTACCCGTACGCAGGCATAGAGTCGTCGGTGTCCGGCCCCTGGGAGGGAAACATGTGGAGTGTCCCGAGGGTTTTGTCCGCGAGGAAATAATAGGGGGAGTACTGGTTTGGAGACCCGGGCGTAGTCTTATTGGTCCGAAATGCCTCAGCCTGGGTAAAGAGGGCGAAAAAGTCCTCGATGCCCTGCACGTTCCGGGCCTTGGCAAGCTTCGGGTCATAGGGGCTGTTATAATAGTTATTATACCATGGGGTGCCCTTCCACCCGGGGCCCGGGTTCCATGGTGTGACGTTATACTCGGTAATCCCGGTGATCTCCGGGTTCGTCGTGGCAATATCCCCCAATACCTTCAGAATGGCGAGTTTTGCCGACATGTACCTGACCATTTTTGCGAGGTTGTAGGCAGCGTTCTGGTCCCCTCCGTCCAGCATGGTAAACAACGGGGGATAGGTCCCCAGGCTCTTTGCGGTGTAATCCTGTTCATCGTTGTTGACAATGTACCAGAGCGGCACCCCATCGATGGTGGCATTCATGTCCATCGGTGGCATAAATGGCAGGAGGTTATTGGTCACATAGGTCGTTGAAAACGAGTTTACACCGACAGGAATGAGTTTTCCTTTGGCAATCCAGTACTGGTAATGGCCATTGTTAATAGCTGGCATGGAAGAGAACCACTGGCCGGGACTCACGGGTCCGATCATATCCTTTGCGAGATTCCCGTCATAGACTGGCAGGTTCCGGCTGTCATTGAATGTTGCATACTGGTGCCTCTGGAGGAGCATGACGGTTTTCCCCCAGTCACCGGTCCCGATTGGGCCATGGTTCGTGGTCGTTGCCGTGTATGTTGTATGAAGGAGGCCGGATGTCCGGTCCACCCGGTATTTCACGGCGGTATCGGTGACATAGTTAAAGGCATAGGGTGCGATAGCCCCGGCCCAGGCCAGAGACTCGCTGGTGGACTGGTTAAGAGTCGGCATGTACGGGTCAGGATTCACCGACCCCCGTGGATAAGCAACGACCGGCAACCCCGCAATGACAAAGTGACGGGAGCCTCCTGCCGATACAGGGGTGAGTGATATCCCGTGGTCAGGGAAAACAGTCGCATTGAACGAGGCGGTATCGTAATACACCGCAAAGAAATTCCAGTTCGTAATGGTACTGGCCGTAACATCGCCGAGAAACAGCATGTCCTGGTTCGTCCCGACCAGGTAACAACCAAGCCCCGGGATTCCCGTATCTGCGGGCACGACATAGACCTGCCCCCGCTGCACGTTATTGGTATTGAATGGCGGACCGGTATAGAACTGGAAGGCCATGGACTCGTTTTCCGGGACCCCGTCCCAGGTGAACCACGCAAACGGGGACCCTTTAGCCATCGTAAGTTTCATCTGCTCATCCGAACCGGTCTTGTTCAGGAGGAATGCGATGTCCCAGTCCCCCATATGGTCGGTAACAAGATTATCGGGAAATGCGGTCCCCCAGCCGGGCTCGGTATCAGTCAGGTTTGCGGCTGGAAATACCCGGAGTCCCGATGCCCACTGGCCTTTCTGGCTGATTTCACGCGTTTTCCCATCAGGGGAGAACGTGGTAGATCCCGGCGTGCAGGAATTGGGACCATACTCCGCCCCGTCCGCTGCAGCGGGAATTGGCATGGAGAAGACCAGCCCTTTTACCCGGCCCTGCCCATCGACATTGGCATAGTTACTCCGGAACGTGAGACTCATAGGGTCTGCGTAGAGGGTAGACTGGACGAAAGGGGTCCAGACCTTGACAAACGGTTCACTATCAGATACCTTGTAAGACCCGACGTACTCAAGTGAGTTATTCCCCCACATGGTATAGCCGGCCCACGAATGCAGGCCATTGATAAGCTGCCCGTTTTTCATGTTTTCCGTTACCGGGGCCTGATCAGCAAGGATTGGCGTTGGGTTTAAGCACCAGTTGCAGGTGAAGGGGGCACTTCCCCGCCACTGGCAGTTATCAGGCCGCTCGGTCTGGACATAAGCCGTGCCCAGCTGGATTGTTCCAGCGGTGACAACACCGGAAAATGCGAAATTTATGATCAATACAATGGCAAAAAGGGAGATAACTGGTATTCCAGATTTTGGACGCGATGGGGGCATAATAAAGTAAAAATGTAGTTAACCTATATATAAAAGATGTATTTGATTTCCGGTAATAATTGAAGAAGGATATTCAACCCGGAATTTTTCATTCTGTTCGTAATCTGTGATCATACCGTCCCTTTGCCACCTGAAAAATATCCTCCATGAACGAGGCAGCATAAAAGATGCGATGACCCACTAAAAGGAACAGGAAATAATTTGCAAAAAAACCTGGGAGCCGGTCGCTGCCTTGCATTCAGGTGCATTGGATAGAGAGGATCAATTATCTCGCTCTTTTGACATCCTAAAAAAAAGACATTAAAAGATCCAAGGTACAACAGGAACTTGAAAAATAGTATGAAAAAGCTCAATACAAAGCCACATTTTTATTTAAAGAGCAATGGTACCTTAGATTTAATGAGAATTCCTGCTGTTTCAGGATACCAGCAGCGCAATTTTTCCGAAAAATTATTATCATTTGGGGATAGATGCCTCCCATGCGATTATGCTCTTGTATATTGTTTCTGGTCGTAATCCTGCTTGTTATTTCTGGTGGATGCCTGCAATCCCCTGCTGTAACACGGAACGGACCAGCCCCTGGCAGTACTGTCACACAGGGAAACGGCACCTGGACATTTGTGGTTTTTGGAGATTCACCAGACCCGGCGAGAAATACCACAACCGGTGTCAGCCCGGAATTGATCCCGGTTGCGAAGGCAATTGCAGCTGAAAATCCGGACCTTGCCCTCTACGTCGGTGATTTGACCAACGGGTGGGAATTGGATAGTACGTCCCCGGTGGCAGGTAATTACCAGGTCCAGCATACAAACTGGATGGCTGCTGTTTCTCCCATCTATAATTATACGACGGGTACGGGGATCCCACTGTATGTAATGAGAGGAAATCATGAAGACGGCCCTCCCCAAAATGTAACTCCCCTGCTCGATAACTATCTTACCACCGTCGCATCAGGCATGCCGATAAACGGCCCACCTGATGAGATGAGACTGACATATTCCTTCACCCACAAAGGAGCCAAATTCATCGTCATCGACGATTATATGAAGCACAATAATCTCAAGGAGACGGTGAACCAGAGCTGGGTCGATCAACAGCTTACCCAGGATACCCGGCCATATATGTTTGTCTTCGGGCATTCTCCTGCATATGCTGTGGAAAACGATACAGAGGACAAGGATTTCTCCCTCGAGATACATCCGATCCAGCGCGATATCTTCTGGGAAAGCCTTGTCGCTAACCATGTTCCCGCCTATTTTGACGGGCACAGCCATATGTATGTCCGGGCTGAATTACAGGGAGTCAGGCAGATCGTCACCGGGAATGGTGGGGCAAAAATGCCGGCCTTCGATATTGCCAACGTCAGTCCGGCACTGAAACTGGAATACCCCCTCGTGAATATCTCGAACCAGGACCAGAAAGTCGGCTATATCATCATTACGGTCCATGAGGACAACGGGACATTCAGCGGTCTTGAGAAAAGGTATAATGAAGGGGACGGAACCTGGACAACCGGTGATACCTTCATCCTGCCTTCCCGGCCTTGACACTGCCTACGGGCCTGAATCCATAATTGAAATTTGCACTCACGATCATAAAAGGATGGGATTACATCCCCCCCTTCCTCACCCCTGCACAAGATATAGGGTCGGGCCAAAGGCCCTCTCTTCACGATCTTTATCGAAAAAAAAACGATAGCAAAAAGTTAAACAATCCTTATTATTCCACGTTGAGTCCGGAAAAAAGACCGAGATATTCTACGTTAATGTAACAAATAATGTCGGGGATCAACTTGTGGCACCAGGTACAAGAAATCTATCTGGCAATCAAAGGATTGCCAAGGGGTAGTGTACCGAAACTCCGATATTCAGGTTTAAATATGCATCAGGTAAACGATTGCAAAAGAAACCGGGAGATTGTTTGGATGCCTTTGAAGTGATTGGTGCCGGGTTATCGCCACCTGTCTATCCTGTCTGTCCCCGTAGGGACGCCACAGTATCGCCCCGAATAAGAATAGCATTTATTTTTTTATTTGTTGCAGAAAAATTTCTCTTGCTGGCATGGATGTTCATCAGAGCTTGCGGTACATCAATTGATCTCATGGGAGCCGATCTTCAATTATCCCCTTGTCCTCCGCTCCATGACTTCAATGGGCAAAATTCTTTAGCGAAGCCGAACAGTTGCGGACAGTAATCACCGGTGGTGTGACTCCGTCCTTTAGGCTTGGTAAGGTGGGGAACCGGAAATTACGGGACAACCATAATCACGGGGATTTGGGTCGATAGGATGCAGACCTCGGGGAGCGATTTATTTCCTGTCTCCTCATTATATCCTTCTCGTGTTCAATCTCTTCGATAAGCTCCTGTTCACTGGGCAGATAGAGTTTATATCGTGATGCAAAAAGCTGACTATTGTCATTCAACACAGAATACCGCACTACCGTTTCATCCTTCTCTGTGCAGAGAAGGATGCCAATTGTCGGATTATCTCCATCGGTTTTTACCTGGTCTTTAAATAACCGCACATACATATCCATCTGTCCGATGTCCTGATGTGCCAGCTTCCCGGTTTTGAGATCGATAAGCACAAAACACTTCAAAATGAAGTGGTAAAAGACAAGATCAATATAAAACTCCGATGTTTCGGTGCTGATCCTAAACTGGCGAGAGACAAATGAGAATCCTTTACCAAGCTCCAGGAGGAACTGCTGTAGCTTGTTGATAAGCGCTTGCTCAAGATCACGTTCAAGATAAGATGAGGAAGTTGGAATTTGCAGGAATTCCAGTACATACGGGTCCCGGATAAATTCCTCCGGACGTCTGGCAAGCGGCTTTATCATCTCTTTTGCTTCGGCAGTAACCGCATCCCGGTCGCGGCTTGCAAGCAGTCGCTCGTAATAGAAGGAATCAATCTACGCTCTAGTGCCCGTACACTCCAGTTTTGGCTTATCGATTCTGCTATGTAATATCCCCGAGCCGCGGGGTTCTCTACCCTCATCAGGAGTCTGTAATGCGACCAACTCAATTCGCTACACACCGTGTAGCTTTTTTCATCAGCAGAGATATTAACATCGTGGTATCCTTTTGAAAAGACAAGGAAAAACTGGCGGAAATTCTTGAGGTTTGCAAAGGAAAAACCACGCCCGAATTCATCTGTCAGCTGGACTGCCAGATCTTTTAAAAGATATGTCACATACCTTGCACGGCTATTACCAGCTTGCTCTTCTTTTACAATCAATC
>CAIJED010000093.1 GCA_903819595.1 uncultured Methanomicrobiales archaeon
ATTGATATCGGGGACTATTTTGTGACCCGAGGGTACTAATATGGACCCGGATCCAAAAGACGCCCTTTTTATTTTTGCACTGCAGAATGCGGTGAAGCATGACAGCCTGCCAAAAAGTGGCACGGTTATCGGGATGGTCCTGGGGAAATATCCCGCGCTCCGTCCCAGGGCACAGGAAATTGCCTTCCTTGCAAAGGAGGTGCTCCTTGAGGTGGAACGACTCAGTCCTCCCGAGCGAAGAAAAAAACTTGCGGACCTCGCCCCTGAACTGATCGAAGAGATGAATGCACCTAAAGTCCACACCCACGAGCTTCCCACCCTCGAGCGGGCCGAACACGGCGTGGTGATGAGGTTTGCACCAAACCCCAGCGGGCCGCTTCACCTCGGCCATGCGCGGGCTGCCGTATTGAATGATGCCTATGTCGAACGGTACGGTGGCAGGTATATCCTTCGCATTGAGGATACCGATCCAAAAAGGGTAGATCCGGATGCGTACCGGATGGTTCAGGAAGATATCCAGTGGATGGGCCTCAGGATTACCGATATCTTCTACCAGAGTGACCGGTTTGACCAGTATTACAAGATTGCAGCGCAGTTGATTGGGCTTGGGGGTGCATATGTCTGTACCTGTGAGAATGAGCAGTTCCGCCTGTTAAAACAGGCAAAAACCCCCTGTCCCTGCAGGGGCCGTACAATTGAGGAGAACCAGGACCTCTGGCAGAAGATGCTGGGCGGGGAGTTCTACGAAGGTGAGGCATCCGTGAGGGTACGGACCTCGCTCGACCACCCCGATCCTGCCATGCGTGATTTTCCAGCATTTCGTATCCTGAATGAGCCGACACACCCGAGAATTGAGGCCCAGGTGTATCCCCTGATGAACTTCACGGTGGCGGTCGATGACCACCTGATGGGAGTCACCCATGTGATCCGTGGTAAAGACCATATTGCCAACACCCGCCGCCAGAGATATATTTATGAGTACTTTGGCTGGAATGAGCCGGTTTATCGCCATTATGGGAGGATGGGCATCGAGGGGGTCGTCCTGTCCACCTCGCAGATGCGGGAGGGTATCAGGTCGGGCACGTATTCGGGATGGGATGATATCCGGCTCGGAACGCTTCGTGCCCTTGCCAGGCGCGGGATAAAACCGGAAGCCGTACGACAGGTGGTCCTTGATATCGGGATTGGCGAGACGGACATCTCGTTCTCGTGGGATAACCTGTTTGCGAAAAACCGTGACATCATCGATCCAGTGGCTGACCGGTTCTTTTTTGTGCCAGACCCGTTATCATTGACCATTGCTGGTGCGAGCGCGAGGGAAGCTCATGCCCTTCTCCACCCCGGAGACGAGAAGAAAGGGTACCGCACGTTAAAATTTGAATATGAAGTACTCTTACCTCGCCAGGAATTTCAAAAAGAAGTCAAAATGATCCGATTGAAAGACCTCTTCAATGTTCATGTTGACTGGTCATCAGGAACCCCTGTTCTGACCTATGCCGGGGAATCCCTGTCTGATGCCCGGGCATTGAAGGCACCGATCGTCCAGTGGCTTCCAACCGGGGATGCCACCCCGTGCACGCTCCATACCCCTGATGGAGATGTACAGGGCCTTTGTGAGAGTGCGGTCAGCTCAATGGCAGATCAGGTTATCCAGTTCGAACGAGTGGGATTTGCAAGGATTGATTGCGTGACCCCAGATGGAATAACCGCCTATTTCTGCCATAAGTGAACCTTTAGTCCGATATCAGGTAACGGATGACCGTTATCAAACCTTTTTTCTGGTTATTCTCCTGAAAGAAAAGAATCACCCAAATGGTCCCCGGTTCAGCCATGATGGCGAGATGGCCGATGTCCTCGTTACGATGGGACCAGGATCTTCCTGCAGGGTCGTTTTCCCTCGAAAAAATGGATCAATCTCACGGAATAACCGGGTTATCGGGGAAATTACGTGGTTTTATTCCGTAATCATGTGAGACAGTAAGAACAGGTACATCTACTTCCCGGATTGTTCTTCACCGAAAAATAAATTGCAATGGCAGGAACCCTGTTCTTCGATCTCCTGCTCATGATAGATACAGGGGCAGATAATATTCTTGTCTTTTTCCGCGTCGCCACTCCGTATCCGGCAGGGACAATACCTTGCACCAAACCGTTGTTTGTTCCGTGCAAGACCCCGGATTACACCGTCAAGCCGTTTTTCTTCAGGGTTTAACCAGTAATTGTGTGCATGAGCGTAACCCGCGGCCCATGTAAGAATTTCTTTCTCGTCCTCGTCGTTTGTTACCATTCCTGTTCCATCCTGCAGAGCATTTCTGACATATCACGGGTATCCCCACCATTATCCCATATTACGTGGGAATAACCGCCGATTTTAATAATTATCGTTCTTTTAATGCACCGGGACCATCAGCCATTGAATAAACTTATACCACGATAAATTTATCCCTGATATTATTTTGATACTCTGCCGGGATCGGTATCGCGGATGGCAAAGCACCAGGTGGTGATGGCCTCCGCGGGGTCCATTTTAGCCCAGGATCCTATCCTTACTACTATCGATTAGTTCCCGTCATTCTTCCGCCATAATCCGTGAGGCGACATGGTGATACTGGGTGATGACATCCCCCTGGCCTGTCCGGTAGACATCCTTGTCAAGGGATTCACCCGTCTTCTTATCCCAGAGTCGCATGGAATCCATGCTGATCTCATCTCCCACATAGATAACCCCGTCTTTTTTCCCGAACTCGAGTTTAAAATCCACCAGGTCAATCCCCCGGCCGGCGAGATATTCACGGAGTACCGTGTTCACTTCCAACGCAATCCGTTTGAGTTCGTGGAGTTCTTCAGGAGATGCAAGTTTTAGTGCATAGATCAGGTCGTCGTTTAACATCGGGTCATGACGTGTATCATCCTTGAAATCGATGACAATTACCGGGGGATTCAGTGGTGTCCCTTTTTCGACCGGGTAATTTTTTACCATCGAGCCGGCTGCGATATTCCGGACGATCACCTCGAGCGGGATCATTGCCAGGTGGTGTGCAAGCATGGTCGTATCATCAATTTTCCGGATCAGGTGTGTGTTGATCCCATTTTTTTCGAGGAGCCCGAAGAAAAATGCTGAAACACCCGCATTGAGGTGGCCCTTTTCGGCCAGCGTGTCCTTCTTCTGGCCATCGAATGCCGTAATATCGTCCCTGAATTTTATTACCAGTTCTCCGGGATTTTCAGTCCGGTAGACCGATTTTGCTTTCCCGGCATACAAAAGTTTGAGTTGTTTCATGACACGGTCTCCTGTCCGGATAAATGTTTGACCAGTTGGTTAATAAGTGGTTCCAATTCGTGTGAAAACCAGCCCTTCTCAATAAACTGTGGATAGATGCAGAGACGTTCTCCCAGGATATAATTCCCTGCAGAGCGCCTGAGTTCGTCTTCCTGTGGCCACGGATGCCCGGGGTTTACATAGTCGATGGTCAATGGTGATATTCCCCCGAGGTCATTGACACCGCACGGGATCAGGGATGCGGCATCTGCAAGGTTTGGTGCGACCTGTACTGCCACATCTTCCTGGAGGATGTCCCGCGCCATACGTATGACGGCACACATCTCGTCAAACCTGATCTCCTGCCTGCCACTCATCGGCGTACCGGGTTTCGGGCAGAAATTCTGGATGATGACTTCCTGGATATGACCGTAACGTTTGTGCAGGTCGCGTATCACGATAAGGGACTCCTCGCGGTCCTGCATCGTCTCCCCAATGCCCAGGAGGAGTCCGGTGGTGAACGGGATCTGTAACCTGCCAGCATTTTCGATCATCTCAATACGGATTTCCGGGATTTTTCCAGGGGAATTACGGTGAGCGGGAATATCAGCCGTCGTTTCGAGCATGAGGCCCATGCTGGCATTCACCGGTTTTAAGTATTCCAGCTCTTCAAAGGTCATGACCCCGGCGTTTGTATGTGGGAGCAGGCCGGCGTCAATGCTTTTCTCACATAGTGCGTGGCAGTACTGCAGGATATTGTCGTAACCTGCCTGGGTGATCCAGCGTTCAAACCCGGGCTCTTCTTCGGGCCGTTCACCAAATGTAAAAAGGGCTTCCGTACAGCCCAGCCCCGCACCGCAGGCCAGGGTGTGTTCTGCTTTTACCGGTTGCATGATGCAATGTTCTGTTACCGGTGTCCGGAAACAGCAGTACTCACACCGGTTGCGGCAGACGGTAGTGAGTGGCAGAAAGACATTTTTTGAGAAGGTGATTACATTTCTGGTCATGGTGAAGGGCTACCGGTTGTTACAGATCGTGTGAGTTCTTTGGTAATTTATTGATCGATCATACGTAAAAGCGATGGATTTTTTAATATCCGTGGCGCTATTCGTATGAAATGTCCATAGAGGCAGTAGTCCCTTTCAAGCCAGTGAACCCGAAGAGCCGGCTGTCATCCGTTCTGTCAAAGGTGGAACGTGAACTATTCGCGGAAGCGATGCTGTCAGATGTGGTGCTGTCCCTGAAAGGAGCCGGATGTAGCCCGTATATTCTTTCCACGGTTCCGTTGCATTGTACCCACGCAGAGGTGAAGGTCTCTTCCGGTGAACTGAACCCCGTATTAAACAGTCTGATCGCCGGTTCTTCAGGTCCCCTGCTTATTATTATGGCAGATTTGCCCCTGGTCACACCTGACGTGGTCAGGAGAATTATCTCTACACCCAGTGATATGGCGCTCGGCCCGGGCAGGGGCGGGGGGACGAATGCCATATTTATCAGGGACCGTATCCGTTTCCATGTCGATTATTACGGGGCGAGCTTCCTGAAACACCGGGGCATCGCAGAGCAGGCGGGACTCACCTGTGAAATCGTGGACTCATTCCGGCTCCATACGGATATTGATGAAAAGGAAGATCTCGTGGAACTGTTGATCCATGGTCACGGGAGAGCAGTTGACTTTTTAAAACGCTGTGGTTTTTCATTATCGATCGAGAAAGGGCGGGTCGGCATCTCCCGGCTTACTGAAGAATAACATCCCGGCAGGTATTTTTTTAGAGAATTACTGTCGTAACAGGAAAAACTAAAAACAAAGTTCATTGGCAGGGTTCCTGAATCATGAGAGCTCATTCCTGCACTCTCCACTCGTGCCAATTGCCCCACCATGAATACCAATCCTTGTCCCGGATGATATCAAACAATTCAGGACCGAAGGGGTGGTGGTCCATTGATATGCAATGTATCGGAATTCTCTTGTCAATACAGATTTCCCTGGCTTTTTTTCTTCAAAACAGCCATAAAATGCGGATACTAAGTAACAGCCGTGACCGCTTGTCCGGGCAGTCCATCAAAGATCAGACCGTAAAAAGGGGTAATATTCAAATAAAATGTGAATCAGCACCATTTTATCCATTTTTCCACCTGGATAGTGCCGGTAGAATTTCCCTGATGGAAGGTCTCTTATCTGATGAGCGGTAGCAACATACTATGGCGAATACAATAGCGCAACCCCCGATGGTACGCCCTGGGGATATCGGGAAGAATTTTTCTCTTAAGGACCAGAATGACAAGACATTTGACCTCCTTGAAAACTCCGGGAGGAAGACGCTTCTGTCATTTCATCCCCTTGCCTGGACTGCATTCTGTGCAGCGCAGATGGAATCGCTCGAAGTGAACCGGGAGACCCTGGAATCCCTTGATACACTTGCGGTGGGGATCAGTGTCGATTCCGTCCCGTGTAAAAAGGCCTGGGCTGAGTCGCTTGGAATAAAAAATACCAGGTTATTGTGTGATTTCTGGCCCCATGGCAACATTGCACAGGCATACGGAATATTCAGAGAGGCCAATGGATTTTCAGAAAGAGCAAATATCATCGTGGATGGAGACCAGAAAGTGATGTTCATCAAAGTATATCCTGTCCACAGTGTCCCGGATATCAGTGAAATTGTCAGTTTCCTCAAAAAAACATGAGTGAATGAGCGTGGGACACGACAGTTCAGGATCACCTTCCGGGACCAGAATTGTCGATCTATTTTCGACTGATGTTCCGTAACGTCCCCATGAAAAGGCACTCTTCTGCAGCAATTGCTTCGATCCCAACCTCTTCTGACAGGGGAAGACCAAGGCCCCGGACGATGGCGATCGGCATACATTCATCAGCCTCGCCCATCACGAGCTCGGCAGCTGTTGCAATGTTGTCTGCGACGGCCCTTTTTGTCACGAGGAGTTTCCGTCCGAAAAGGTCAGATCTCCCACGGTCGTCGATTACAGATGGCATCCCCGCACAGCCAATTGCGACACCGCTGCACCCGACTCTCATTGCATGGGTCCGGCTGTCAGCTACAATTACACCCGTGTGAACTCCACACCGTTTGATGATTGCTCTCCTGATCTGGTCGGCACTGGTGTCGGGGTCATACGGAAGCGGCACAAGATACCCGGGTGGAGCGTTCGATGCATCCACTCCTGCATTGGGGAGCAGGGTTCCGTTTTTCATGCAGAGGAGAAACCCGGTAATTCCCCCGACAATACTGTCACTCTCGTGTATGATGACCTCTACTTCCCGTGGGTCCATTCCGAATTCAGTTGCGAGTGCCTGGGCTTCCGGAGACGGAGTGACGTTTCCGAGCTTGATTAAGCGGCCTTCAGCGGTTGCGAGGGCCGATTCGGCAATAACAAGAATGTCACCTTCAAGAATCACATCACTTGTCGCCTGAAGTGCCGCAATAAGAACCGATACGATATCATCGCCGGGCCTGATGATCCCGGTTGGTACTCCCCTGACCTGAAATTCTGCATTCACCCTGTTCTCTCCATCGTTTCGTAGACACAAATTGCATCTTTTGTCTCTTTGACATCATGACACCGGACAATATCCGCTCCTTTTGAAAGGAGGAGCATCGTCAGGGAAAGGCTACCCGCCAGTCGTTCTTCGGGAAGTTTCCGGGAAAGAAGGTCCCCGATAAAGGTCTTCCGGGATATTGCCGCAAGAAGGGGACGGTCAAACTTTTTGAACTCCTGGAACTGCCTGCAAAGTTGCCAGTCCAGGGCAACGTTACGAGCCGGGTTCCATAACCCAATACCCGGGTCGAGGACATACGACTCGATTGAGTTGGACTCGCACCGCGATGTAACGATCTGCATCGCATCAAGCGTCCCTGCCATGTCTCCTGCATCACCCGGTGTTATAGTGGATGCCATAAGGAAGCAGGGTAGCCCTGAATCGGCGGCCAATTTTGCATATTCCGGGTCAGCCAGGCCATTGATATCATTAATGGCGTGGATATCAAACTTCAGGCATTCCCTGAGTACCACCGCACGCATGGTATCAACAGAAATTGTTCCCCCGGTTCCGTCCAGTTCCTGAAGAGCTTCCCGTATTCGTTCAGTCTCGCAGGATGTACTGATCGGGGGTGAAAAAGGCGAAGTGCTCCGCGCCCCGATATCAATGATATCTGCACCCTGTGCAATCATCTCACTGGCACAGAGACCAATCGCCTTCCCTGAACGGTATGATCCGGGAAAGAAAGACTCGGGGCTGCAATTGATGACCCCCATTGTTCTGACCGGCGCACCATCACCGATTTTAATCCCGTTTACGGAACATTGGTGCATAAACGTTCCATTGCGGCTTTGTACGTATTCTCCATGAGTGATGCGATCGTCATCGGGCCGACACCTCCCGGTACTGGAGTGATCGCGCCGGCAACATCTTTCACGTGGTCAAAATCTACATCGCCGCATAATTTTCCATCGAGGTAATTGATCCCGACATCGATCACAACTGCCCCGGGTTTTACCATATCAGCAGTAATAAACCTGGCTTTTCCCGTTGCGCTCACCACGATATCCGCCCGCTTCATCTCTTCCCTGAGATCCCGGGTCTTTGAATGGGCAATTGTGACTGTTGCATCACGGTGAAGGAGCAGGGCAGCCATGGGTCTGCCGACATCGATGCTTCGTCCTGCAACAAGGGCCCTGGAGCCCCGGATCTCAATATGATATTCATCCAGAAGTGTCATGATCCCCTTTGGTGTGCAGGGAGCGAACCGTGGTGTTCCAGCATAGAGGAGGCCGATATTGCAGGGATGAAAACCGTCCACATCCTTTTCCGGGGCAATTGCCTGGATCACCCGGCTGGTATCCACCTGGGGGGGCAGGGGGAGCTGGACGAGGATACCATCAACTGATGGATCGGTGTTTAAACTCCGGATTTTTATGAGTACCTCCTCTGTGGTCAAGGTCGCAGGCATGTCTGCCTTAATCGAAATAATATGTACCTTTTCACAGGCCTCATGCTTCATCCGGACGTACATCTTTGAACCGGGGTCCTCACCCACGAGGACTGTCGCGAGGCAAGGCCGGCACCCGGATTCATCTACCTGTTTCCGTACCAGGTCCAGTCTTTTTGCTGCCACCATCCTGCCGTCGATGATCATGTTATTCCGGGTATAGTGGGAATTTGCCTGCCAGGGCCGCGACTTCTTTTTCAATCCTTACTATCTGGGCAGTGTTACCAATATCTTTCAGGATCGATGCAATGTAGTCACCAATCTGGTGCATATGTTCTTCTTTCATCCCACGGCTTGTTACGGCCGGTGTGCCGATCCGCAGACCACTCGTGACAAACGGGCTCCGGTTTTCATTGGGTATGGTATTTTTGTTGACGGTGATGCCTGCCTTGCCAAGGGCAACTTCCGCTTCAAGACCTGTGATCCCCTGTGCAGTAAGATCGAGGAGGATGAGGTGGTTATCAGTCCCTCCTGATACCAGCCGGAGGTCATGTCCAAGAAGTGTGTCTGCCAGCGCCTTTGCATTTTTCACGATCTGCCTGCTGTAGTCGGTGAATGAAGGACGGAGTGCCTCATGGAAACAGACCGCTTTCGCAGTAATTGTATGCATCAGCGGCCCTCCCTGCATTCCTGGAAATACTGCCTTATCGATTGCCTGCGCGTATTCTGTATTGCACATTATTGCCCCGCCGCGGGGTCCGCGAAGGGTTTTATGGGTGGTAGTTGTCGTAAAATTGACTACGCCTACCGAGTTCGGGTGTACCCCTGTTGCACAAAGACCGGCGATATGGGCAATATCTGCCATGCAATATGCACCGACGCCATCGGCAATTTCCTGGAAGGCCTTGAAATCGATGGTGCGGGGATAGGCCGACGCGCCACAGACAAGAATTTTTGGCTTCTCCTTCCGGGCCTGCTCCTCCACGACACCATAGTCAATGACTTCAGTCTTTGGATCCACCCCATACTGGGCAACATGATAAAACTGGCCTGTAAAACTCACCGGTGACCCATGAGAAAGGTGTCCCCCCTGTGAAAGCTTCATGCTCATCAGAGTCTCGCCAAGTTTCATGAATGCAAAATATACAGCCATGTTTGCCTGGGTTCCGGAGTGTGGCTGGACGTTTGCATGCTGAGCGCCAAAAAGCGTTTTCAGCCGGTCACGGGCGAGATTTTCTGCCATGTCATGAAATTCACAGCCTCCGTAGTACCTCTTTCCCGGGTAACCTTCGGCATACTTGTTGGTCATTACTGACCCCATCGCTTCCAGTACCGCCTTACTGACGAGGTTCTCTGATGCAATCAGTTCCAGCCCGTTGAGCTGGCGAAGACGTTCTTTCTCAATGATTTCGGCTATTTCACGATCAGTCGCAGACAGATGTGACATATATAAAAAAGACGTCCTGATATGGTAATACCTTTTCTTCTCCCAGGCGGTTCCGCGCCAAATTTACCGGAATTGACGCAATAACATTGTTAACCGCGGCGGAACGGTACCAAAGCCCAGGAAGTTTACGGGTGTAAATTTCAGGTTCACCGGACAGTTGGCCTGATGCGTAACCGTCGGTTCATTGAGTATCATTATACTCTTTTGCAGGGGATAATGTCCCACTCCTGCCTGACATGACCACCCGGGATTTTTCTCGGCCAGGAAGACCGGGACGATTACCCAATGGTATTCATGGGTGACTTTGGCAACAATGTCCGCAGCATCAGGCCCACATCATTGAATTGGTATATCCATTGTAACAAAGTCTGGAGGCTCACCCCGTTGAGAGTTCGTGAGTGACTACAACAAAAATCATACGGTTCTATTTCAACGGAACGGGCTCCTAAATGTTGTTGTTTGGAAAAATTAAAGATCTGCCGTTTACCCGGTCCAGGTCATGAGGGTAGTACGCAGGGCCAAAACACGGAGTCACTATATATATGTCCGTTGACAGGGTCTTACAATGGTCTTTTTTTTACGATAAGACGTAGCATAATTATTATACGTAATCAGGCTCATGTTTACCCTAAGGGTCTTTTATGATGCGAAATAAAGGCGATATCCTTGGTAATGACATGCCCGGACCCGAAAGGGGGAAAATAAATGGCTGAAATTATAAAAAATCCCGATGTCCCGGTGATGGTGACCGAAGAACGTGTCGTGGCTCTTGAACGGAAAATGAAGGAGATGGAAGCGCTTGTCAAGGGGCTGACAGAAGAGCTGCTGGATCTCAAGTCAATCGCGATGCGTTTGAATAAATTCTCAGAAGAACGGCGCCAGGAGCTTAAGATGATGAAGCCGACCATCCAGGCAGAATCTGCATCCGGGACCGTTGTCATGCAGAAAAAAGGGACTGCTCCTGAACGGGCATCAGCATCTCTCCCGGAGGAGAAACGCATGGACATGATCATGCAGCCCGATGGCACGATGAAAATGGAAGAGCGTCGCGGTGATAACCATTATATCGTTGCATCAGCAGGATTTGCCAGCCGTAAAAAGGCGAGGTCACCATCTGAACAGAAAAAGAGCAGTCTTATCGTTGCAGAGGATGATGAATCGGAAACGTCAAAGAAATAGGCAGGAGCCCGGTCTTTGTATATCAGTGAGCTCGAGATAGATAATTTCAAGTCATTTTCCAAAAAGACAAAGATACCATTTTTTGAAGGATTTACGGTCATCTCGGGTCCGAACGGCTCTGGGAAAAGTAACATTATCGATAGTATTCTCTTTGTCCTTGCACTTTCCACGTCACGGAGCCTTCGCGCGGAGAAACTGACTGACCTGATCAACCTGAACTCAGGGAAAAATACCGCCGAGGTATCGATCACCTTTTCAGAAGGAACAAAAATCCGTCGCCGGATTAAGCGGACAGGGAATGGGTATTACAGCTACAATTACCTGAATGACCGCCTCTGTAAACAGACGGATATCATCGAAATACTTGCAAAATCCGGCATTAAACCTCACGGGTACAACGTGGTGATGCAGGGTGATATTACCCGTATCATCGAGATGAGCGATTACGACCGGAGGAAAATTATCGATGAGATTGCCGGGGTCGCTGAGTTTGATTCGAAACGTGACCAGGCGCTCGGTGAACTCGAGGTTGTCAGGGAACGGATTGAACGTGAGGAGATGCTGCTCATCGAGCTGAACAAGCGCCTGGTCGAGCTGAAACAGGAACGTGAACAGGCGCTTAAATACCAGGAATGGCAGAGTAAGCTCAGTTTTTTTGAGAATGCCCGGCTTGCAGCGACGATCCGCGAGCGGGAAAAAGAACTGGTATCCCTGTCCGGACTGATCGGAGATCAGAATATCGAAATTCAGCGAATTCAGTCAGACCGGAGTATTGAGGAGAACGAACTTGCCTATATCAAGGCCGATATAAAAGAGATCGATGAGCAGATCCACCAGAAGAGCGGCGCCGATTATTTAAAACTGTTATCATCCCTTGAAGAACTGAAAGGTTCGATAAAAGTAGCGGAGCAGACCATTGTCCGGCTTTCACGGGACAAGGAAGGGAACCTCGAAGCCATTACGCGCAATTACCTGGACACGAAGAGGGCCGAGACACGGATAGCGGAATGCAACGATGGAATCCGGAACCAGAATATTGACCGGACTAATATCGCCATGGAGTCGGCGACGGCCCGTGCAAAGCTGGAAAAGACAGAAATTGCGATCAAGAATGAGAGCAAAGAGGCAGAAGGGTCGCGTGACCAGTTATTCTCCCTGATGAAAACAATTGAAGAGAAAAGGGGGGCACGGTCGGGTATCATTCACCAGCAGGATATGTATATTGAAAAAAGCAGGATGAGGACGACCGAGAAAGAACGGCATTCAGAACGGATCAAGGCGATTGAGTTAAATATTGCCGAAAAAATGGCGTTGAAGGACTCTCTGGCTGCTGAATCGGTAAGAGTGGAAGAAAGCCTCGGCACACTTACCCGGGAATTGTCCGTCATCGAGAGTGGTTCCTTCTCAAAACGGAAGATGCTTGAAGATACGAAGGACGAGCTTACCACCCTCGAAAAGGAAGTTGTCCGGCTGGAGGCGCAGGCACAGGCACGAGGTGAAGCAGGTGGCAGTGTCCTGAAGACTGTGCTTGCCATGGACGGGGTTATCGGGACGGTCATGCAACTCGGCCAGACACCGC
>CAIJED010000094.1 GCA_903819595.1 uncultured Methanomicrobiales archaeon
ATGCGATTTGCCTACACCGCAATCCCTGATCAGCAGGAGCGATTCCTGGTGTTTCATAAACTCCATGGTGGACAGATCCATCACCAGGGATTTGCGTAATTTGGGCTGAAAGCTAAAGTCAAAGTCCGAGAGCAGCTTGTATGGACGGGGCAGGTGGCTTTCCTTAATGCGGTACCGGATACCACATTCCTGCCTGAGTATGACTTCTTCTCTCAGGATCATTTCTAAAAAATTCAGTAATCCCAGTTGCTTTTCATGAGCCTGTTTTATTAGCTCGGTATGCTGTTGGGCGAGGTTCTTTAATCCCAGGTACTCGCTCATCTGGGCGATCGTGTCGGGTTTAGTCTTCATCATCTGGTAATTGATCAAACAAAGTTTTAATGGCATCGCGGCCCTGGGCATGGGTCTTCAAAAAGCGTTCTATCGTTTTGACGTCATAGACCCCATGGTCCATGGCACGGCCGATGGCCTTGAGGATATCTTCGGTAAAGTAATGAACCTTCAAGGCCAGTAGCGCGTTGAGGGCTGGAGTGGGATCTTTTTTCTGCAGTATAAGCTTTTCGCTATATTTTTCCATGATTGCCCCCATGGTGGATAAGCGTTGTTTTACCTCCGATAACTTGAGAACCCGGCCATGAGTAAAGGCTGGTGGCAGGCCAATGTAACGACCCGTGGCTCCCTTTTCGGCCAGGGGATGAGAGATGAGGAGTTTAAAATCGTGGGAGTAAATGATCAGATGATCGCTGGTGACTCTCAGAGGACAACTTTTAAACAGGTAATCCCCCGGAACATAATAGTAATATCCCTGGTAGTTAACGCAGGACTCCTGGTTCACGACCCGGTAGACAATAAGCGAAGTGTCATAATGGGTAGTGGGTAAAGGTAACAAACAAGGTACTTCATCAACGAACATGTCGATGGGCTTTCGACGTGTGGTACGGTGCACCCGTTCATCATTCACATGGGTAAGCCAGCTCCTTAACTGCTCTTTCAGGTCATTCTTATCCCGGAAGCGACGGCCATTGAGGAAGTTTGTTTCCAGGTAATAAAACGGACGTTCTATTTTTAAGTTCTCGGTAGGCTTTCCGGGATGAATCGTCAAGGGTCTGAAGCCATAATGCGAAGCGAACCCCAGGTAATGCCGGTTAAAGATGGGCTTGCCGCATTCCCACCGGTCCACGCATACCTTTTGGTTATCACTCTTGATCTCACGGGCAGCCCCGTCAAAATACATGAACGCGTGAACCAGGCATTCCATCAGGGTTCGCTGGATTTTATCTTCCACCACCTCAATATACTGGCGGCGACTGTAAGCCAGGATGTAGCTGAAGAAAGTCACTTTAGACTCCCGGCCTTCAGATGAGGTAAATTCGATCATGTATTCGCTCCAGTCATGAGCGGCACGCTGTCCGGGAGCAGTCTCCACGCAACGTATCACCGGATGACTTTTGGATGTTCGTATTTTACTTACATAAACCTCAACCATGCTGATCTTTCCGGGATAACCCTTTTCAAGTATCTGTTCATAGATTCTCTGCGTGGTGATATTCCCAAACTTCTGCAGCAAATCCTGGATATGCTCTTTATACGGATCCAGTTTGGAAGGGTAAACCCTGGGCTCTTTCAGATGGTTCACCCCCGTGGTTCGCCGGTGTTCATTCTCACGCAGGATTCGCAGTATCCGGCTCCTCCCACAATGATATTCCCGCCCCAGGCGGCGGATGGACCAACCCTGGAGGCGATGGTAAATCACACTGTTTTCAAAGGCTTCATCTTTCATACGATTGCAATGTTTTGTGAATGATCC
>CAIJED010000095.1 GCA_903819595.1 uncultured Methanomicrobiales archaeon
AATCCGCCACCTAGAAGAGCAAATCGTTACGGATAAGCGTCCTTCCATATCTTGTGAACGAGTTTGATCTCAAGAAGGGTGACAAAATAAGCCGGAGTGTTGAAAACGGGGCTGTGGTTATCCAGGTGGCCAAGCAGGAAAATAAACCGGTACGATCGTAATTACCGGCCGGATAGGCGCGGGGATTTTCTTCCTTCCCTATTTTTTTGGTACCAGGGCTTAACGAACGTGATTTGGAATTGAACAACAGAAATTCTGATATCCACAAATGATAAACCAGAAAAATGATGGTTCAGGATTTTGGTTGAGAACTCACGATCTGGCGTGTGTAAACGACCTGGCCCTGATCATTAACCAGGGATGCCGTGACCGTGTCCCCGTTGACCTTCCAGAGCGTAAACTCATTTTTCCCTGTACCGCCGCCTGGTGACAGGATACTCCCTGAATTGCCATTCAGCCACTGAACTACCCCGTCCTGGCCAAACGAATCACTGAACTCATGGGCATGGCCGGTAATGTAGGCGTCCACGTGGTGCTTTGCCATTACCTGCCAGAACTGATCCCGTTGTGCCGGGTAATGGCCGAGACTGTCGAGGTTTTCCAGGGTGTCAGGGTACGCGAACGAGTGGCTGAAGACAAAGATATGGCGGACCCCCCGTGCTTCTGCCGCTGCAAGGTCCTGGTCAAGCCAGGCAATCTGCCGGTCATCGATATAAAAGAGATGGGCGTAGGTGGGCTCAGTGGGATCGTAATGGCTGGTGTCGACAGAAACAACGTGTGAGTTGCCCCAGTCCCATGAATACACGGTTCCTTCATATCCTGCAAGGACAGAGGGCTGGGCAAATTCAGCGGCAAAAAGGTCTTTCGGGTTGTATTCTTTGGGATTTGCGGGTGTCACCATCTCGTGGTTGCCCGGGCTGACAAGAAATGGCATCTTTGACGCGACGGGATCGGTTGCACGCAGGAACGAATCATACAGTTGGTACTCGGTAGCCAGGTCCGAACCCCCGTAAAAGATATCCCCGCCATGTAGTACGAAAGAGGTATCTCCTAATTTATTGGATGCGATAAGATTCATGATTGACTGGAAGGGAATGGTGGCATTTTTGCGGTCCGTAGCCACATTCGGACCCCGGTTATCGGCAAGGGTGATAAACTGGAACCCGGTTCCGGGCAGTGCCGCGGTTGTCAGGGTTGAGTCTGAAGAGCGGGTGTCACCGGAGATAACCTGGTAATGGTAGGTTGTCTGTGGTGAGAGGCCGGCGAGTAAAAAACTGTGCCGGGTGGCAGGTGAAGCGTTGCGAAGAACTGATGGATAATTATTCTGTGCAGTCCCCCATTGGATTTCCCCGGTTACCGGACTACCGGTCTCCCAATATACAATAGCCGAGCTCGCGTTGATAAGCCCGAGACGCGGGCCGTGGAGGATCACAACTGATGACGGTCCCGATAAACCTCCCGTAGGTTCCACTATTACCGGCGTCGTTGCAGGTCCTGGTGTGGATTGCAGAGGTCCGGGCTGCATACAACCGGCGGTAACAAGGAAAATGATACAAAAAAAAGTGACGGGAAATGTTGCAGAAATCTTCATTCATTATCCTATTTCTTCAGATCTGATTTAACATAGACCGTGAACCTGGGCGGGGACTTCCGCCCGTATTTTCTCGTTCCGGGTCCTAAGGGTCTGTAGTGCAGGATTGCATGATCCCATAACTTCTCCCCCTGCGTAACAAATATTTTATTGAAGGATTAGTCGTTTTCTGTCGCTCCGGGCAGGAAAACCGTCACCGAATATACCTGTGCCTCTGCGGGACCATTTACTGAAGGGACAGGGGTACGCCTCCCTGCACACTCTATGTCCGGAAGGGCACCTGCTATTCTATTGCAAATCGGTCTCAACCATGGTGGAATGATAGGCCTGGAAAAGTCCTTGTCCAGCCCTGCCATGCGGATCCTGCAAGTAACCATTGCCATCAATTCAGCGTTATCCTTGGCAGATTTCCTCACTTCGGTTGGGAACTCTGTATCGTCCTCTTGTAAGTGATCTGACCGTTTTCATCCAGGAGCTCTGCTTCAACGACGTCGCCATTCACATGCCAGATCGTGAACTCATTCGGGCCTTCTCCTGGAGAGATTGAGCCCGAGTTGCCATTGAGCCACTGGACAATGCCGTTCGTTCCTAGTTTATCATTGAACGTGTGATCATGGCCGCAGATATAGGCATCAACCTTGTATTTTGTGAGAATATTCCATAACTTATCACGCTGTGCGGGGTCCACGCTTCCCTGGAAATAGAGCGACCACTTGGAAAAGGCGTTGGCATGGCTGAACACAAAGATATGACGCACCTTGCGGTCCTGGGCACTTTTCAGGTCACCATCAAGCCAGGCGATTATCTCATCGTCCACGTATGCCATTCCCTGGTAGGGACTGCTGCGATTGTAATGGCAGGAATCAACGGATACAAAGTGGGAATTCCCCCAGTCAAAGGAGTATGTCGTTCCCTCGTGACCGGCTAGCTGGTCAGGCTGGGCAAACTCCTGGTTGAAGAGGGCGAGTGGATCAACGGTATTTCCTTCCGGATCCGTGAGTTCCTGCATCTCGTGATTTCCCGGGGAGAACAGGATGGATATATCTCCGGCGAAGGGATCGGTACCACTTTTGAAAGAGTCATATAACTGGTAAACAACCGTTGACTGGGTATTACCATAGAATATATCGCCGGCATGGAGGGCAAAAGCGGGTTTCTGTTTTGCCACCTGGTTTAGGATGTTGAGGAAGGCTGGCGAGATGCTCTGCAGGTCAGCCTGGTCAGAATGACCCCGGTTATCGGCCATCGTCGCAAATGTAAACGTCCCGGTACCATCAGGGGGAGCGGTGGTGAAAGTATGGTCGGCCGCAGTCTGTCCTCCGGCTACCACGGCATAATGGTACGTTGTCGATGGGGAAAGTCCCTGCACCATGAGGCGGTGATAGGGGGTTGACGCATTCTCTTTCTGGCTTTGGGTATAGGCCGTGGATGTGCCCCATTGGACTTCTCCGGTCTCAGTATCCCTGGTATCCCATGAGATGGTTGCCGTCTTCTGGGTAATCAGCCCGAGGCGGGGTCCGTGGAGCAGGGATCCGACGTTGGCGATGACAATACCGTAGCTATTGGTGCTGTTCCGGCCTGCTGGTACCACGGTAACGGACACGGTCCCTTCCCCGGCAGTGATGGCCGGTACCGTGGGACAGACAATTTTCGTATCATTCCAGGACGTAACAGAGTTGATGGTAACAGGCATACCTTTTACCGGCTGGAAAATCACCGTACCGGCCCCGGAGTTTTTACCGAAGTTTGTACCGGTGATGGTGATCGGTGTCGTTGCACCCACATCGAGCGTGGAAGGAGTAATGGTGCTTATGGTGGGGTCAGCAGGACCTACAATGTTCATGGCGTAGTGTATACTTGTCAGGTTTGTTCCGGTCACTACAGCCACTTCAGCCTGGCCGGTTGGCACAGATGCCGGCACTCTGCAGATCACCATGGTTCGTGTCCAGATGGTTGTCTTGTCCTGGCTGACATAATTTACAAACTTCGGGGGGGTCCAGAACTGTACGGAACCGCCATCCTGTGCTGATTCGTAGGTATCATCGATCTCGGGCCCGAAATTATCCCCAAGTATCGTAACATTTCCTCCCTGGTTGACCGTGAGGGGGTTGATCGAGGTAATGACCGGGCCTTCGAATGAGGTGATCGAAATGGTGGATGGGGCTTCCAGGTTGGTCACACTCGTGGGGGTCACCAGGTTGACCTGTACCAGGTACGAACCGGAGGCAGTGTTGATAATTGGGATAGTGCATTGTATCCTGGTGTCGGACCATGATGCATAGCCTATTGAATTAACGGGTGAACTTCCGGATGACCGGGGCATGAAGGAGACGGAGTTCAGGCCGCCGTTTGGTGTCCGAAGGGAGTCGCCGAAGCCGCTGCCGGTGATGATGATATCCTGGCCCGCAATGAAATTGCTACCCCC
>CAIJED010000096.1 GCA_903819595.1 uncultured Methanomicrobiales archaeon
CAAATTATCACGAAGAATATCCCGGAGACCAAGGGGATGATTGCCGGGATACTTCTTGAATATTCCCAGTAATGGGTGGCGGAACGGGTTCCTTCTGGCCGGTATTTGATATTGCATTATTTCCATATTCCACATCCCCCACCCCGACCGATGCCATTGAGATCGCATGGCTTTCCGAAAGGGGATTGGATGAGGCCTATATACTAATGCGTTTTATCCGGGATTGGATGTTGGGATCGCATTCCCGAAAACCGGTGGCCGGGTGTCGATTTCCCGGCCGGTATTACAATATTTTCAACGGACCGGGAAGGTGAAGGTATCTCCGACTCCCCATGTGTTAGTCACGGGATTCAACAGTTTCTCAACTGCGTCGTATGTCCCTTTGTCTTCATGAACGGTTACAAGAAGGTACCCAAATTTCTGATCCGAAGCGTTGACAGGATGGGTAGGGTATTCAAGCGTAAATACGGGATCTACATCTGAAGGGATGAAAGGATCTGCAGGTGCCCCGCCATTCCCCACGAGAACCTGTTGCACTCCCTTCGACTCTGTCCGGACATATGTGTGGACATGCCCGCAGAAGTAGGCGACGACGTGGTTTTTGACGAGGCTGTTCCAGAATATGTCCCGCTGTACTGGATGAACCGCGATGCCCAGTTTAAATTCATCCATATCATTGGATACATTGTATGCGGGCGTATGCCCTACGACAAACATAAACTGCCGGGTGTCCGTCGTGAGTTGTTCATCTAACCAGGTCTGGTTCACGGTTTCTTTGATACCATTGTGTGGATAATATTCATCGAGGGCAATAAATTTTGCACCGTTGTGCGTAATAGAATACGTCAGTTTCTCTTCACCGGGCGGGCCGTTTGTCGGCATGCCTGCTGCTGCAGTGGCACGATAGTCAGCGAGAAGGGCGGGAAGCTCAAAATTATCCCCACCATCCTCGTGATTCCCCCGAATCACATACAACGGGATCCCAGTATGCGTCGAATAATTATAGATTGGAGAGACCGCATCCATCCAGTTTCCGAATTGGACCGTGTAATTTTCCCATACCGGAGATGGTGGCTCTATCACTACCCCGTTGATCAAATCTCCCCCAAAAAGGACAAGGTCCGGCTTTTCTGCGGCAATTCCCTTGGAAATCTTATTGAGATACGGACTGATGCCGGTTGATGTCTTCGGCTGGTCGCGGGTATCCCCAAAGAACACGAAGGTCCATGTGCTGTTGGGCCCGGGGGAGGTTGTTGGTATGGTGGTGACAGTGGTGGTGGGACTTATGGTCGGGGTGATAGTCGGAGTCGGAGATACTGTTGGAGTGGGTGTTGGGGCAGGCCCGGATGAACCCGATGAGTAAGATTCGTAATCGAAGGTCGTCGGGGGTATTGTTGTCGCCACCGTTGCAGGCGGCCTGGTGGTTACGGTTGTAGTGGGTATGCCTGTGGGGACTATGGATGTGACCGGGTTAGTGGTCGAAGACACCACCACCGAAACCGTTGCCGACGGTTGAGCAACTGTTGTCGGAACCGTTTTCGGGACTGCGGTAGTTGGGACCGGTGTCTGCACGGCTGTCTGCTGCTGAGTACATCCGGCAAACAGGAGAGCGGAAATAACAATTACTATGAAAACAACGTGTTTTTGCAAAAGAATCACCCAAATTAAAAAGGCGTTTCGGCGTATTAGCGTAAAGATTTATTCATTTCATTTTTTTGGGTTTGTGCTTTTACAGGTCAAACCAATGAAGAAGCCGGTTTGCTCTACAAGTTGTTCCTGGATCGGGGAGCTTGGGCAGATCACATGGGGACAGGTCAGGTCCGACGAATATAGACGAGTCTTCAACGTCAACGAAAAGACCTCGTGACCCGGTACGTAAGACTCGTCCCGACCAGCCCGGGTGTTGCATCCCCGATCAATGCAACCGGAATGATAATCCCTGTCACTTCCTTTACTGATACTATGGTTACCGAAAAATCCACGGCTCCGGAGCCGGCTTCACTACCCCCCACAACCTCCGATCACTCACAATATCCATCAGATCGAAAAGGACCCGGCCCACAATCCGATCCTGCTGTTGTGAAGACTGACGCCGGGTATATTTCCGGACTACAACAGGACGGGCTCTGTGTGTATCTCGGTATCCCATTCGCGGCTCCTCCGACAGGAGACCTGCGATGGAAACCTCCCGCACCTGTACAACAATGGGCAGGCATTAAGGAAACGAAGTTGTTTTCAGCGAATCCTTTCCAGCCTCCAACGCCCAGGGCGCCTCCTGCCAGGATGAGCGAGGACTGCCTGTACCTCAATGTCTGGACCCCTGCACAGGGAGCCAATGAAAAACTGCCGGTGATGGTCTTCTTTTTTGGCGGGGCATTCGCCCAGATTGCACCCTATGGCACGATTGAAATATACAACGGGACAACCCTCGCGAAGAAAGGTGTAATCATCGTGACGACGAATTACCGGCTTGGACCCCTCGGGTTCCTCGCCCACCCGGGTCTCGATAAGGAGTCTCCGGATAACGTTTCGGGCAATTACGGGATCCTCGACCAGGTTGCAGCCCTCCAATGGGTCCGGCGTAACATCGGGGCGTTCGGCGGGGACCCCTCAAGGGTGACGATATTCGGGCAGTCTGCAGGAGCAGAAAGTATCTACATTCACCTGGTAAGCCCGATGAGCACGGGGCTTTACAGCCAGGCAATTATCCAAAGCGGCCCTCTCCTGAACAACGATACGATTATCGATGCAGTCTCTTCAAAAGCCGACGCCGAACAGTTCGGGCAGGATTATACACAAAACCTGGGCATCTCCGGTCCTGATACCATTGCACAGATGCGGAACGTGAGCGCCGACGACCTGATTAAAGCAACTCCGTGGCCGGCCTCCTCATTTGACCACCTGACAGGCCCTTATTTCAAACCGACGATTGACGGGTGGGTTCTCCCGGACTACCCGAAGAACCTGTACCTTCTCCATCGTCAGAACCCTGTCCCCCTGATGCTCGGGACGAACGCGGACGAAGGGTTCACCCTGGTCGGAGATGCGAAAATTACGGTCCGGGAATACATGACGTTCATCACCACCCGGTTCGGACCGGATGCACCTGCAGTCCTTTCACAATTTCCCGCCAATTCGACAGATGAGGTACCACTTCGCCTGTGCCAGATAATGACCCGGTATGACTTTGCCGGTGCAGCGAAGATTGTTGCAGGATCGATGGCGGACTTAAACAGGAATACCTATCTTTACCGGTATTCGTATGTTCTCCCCGGACTGAACATGGGGGCATTTCATGGCAGCGAGACATTCCTGTTGTTTGGGACGACGCTGGTTCACCCGGACCCTGCCGTAGCAGCCAATGTCGTGGACCTATGGACCCGGTTTGCAAAAACAGGAAACCCGAACGGGGGAATGGACGTCACCTGGCCGCACTATACAAAAATGACAGACCGGTACCTTGATATCAATACTACGCCGTCCGTTTTGAGCGGTTACTAGGCCACTCTCTTTTTCTTAATGGATTCTAAAAAAAAATTGCATAAGGTGGGGAAACATTCCAGCTTGTGTTTTTAGGTGGACTTTATGAGAAGTCGCCTGATTCCATGAGAATTTCATCATGCGGGTGAAGGGATTCACATTCCCACGGAGATCTCATTATTATCGCAAATATCAGGTTATTTCCATATCCGCCACCACCCCTACCGATGCCCATGAGATCGCGATTCTTTCCGGAGGGGGATCGTATGAGGCCTATATACTAGTGCGTTTTGTGAGGGATTGGGAGGTGTTGGAGGGGAAGGGACTTGGGGTAAAGATTAAGAAAAGTTTCATTGTATACCGGTCCTCTCTGCCCTTTTTGGACAAAGAGCGTTGCCGATTGGTTTAAGAAATATGAGCTGACAAGGAAACCGATTGACGATTGTTTTAGTGAAACCTGGGAAATGATTATCCGCTTTCTGAACCAAATACAAACAACAGCAGACCATATGGAGTGCACAATTTACGTGTACTTATTAAAAGCAGGGGATTCAGATGCGATTTAAACAATCGGGGAAAAATTCAGCGGTACTTAAAAAAATCGTTGATATTATTGCAAGATCCGCTGATCCCGAGCGTATTATTCTCTTTGGCTCCCGATCAAAAGGGAAGGAAACACAAGAGAGTGACTATGATATCTGTGTCATCAAACGAGGTGTGAAACACCCTCGCGAACTTGCAATGAAACTTTATCGTGATCTTTACGGTGTTGGTGTGCCTGTCGATGTTATTGTCGAGACACCGGAAACATTCGAGGAACTCAGGGTCAACCCCTTTTTGATATACCACGACATTGCACTACAGGGCAGGATTATTTATGAAAAACCGGTCCCTTCCTGATACATGGCTTGTCAGGGCCCGGAGTAATATTTCCCGTGCAAGAATGGGAAAGTGTTCATCGGACATTATGTTCGAAGACCTCTGTTATGACTGCGAACAGGCTGCAGAAAAAGCTCTCAAAGGTCTGTTGATCCTAAAGGGAATTGTCCCTCCCCAGACACATTCGATTGCCCATCTCATCGAAGTGCTCGAAAAACATAATTGCGATGTCCCGGCGAAGGTGAAGATAGCTGTTTCGCTTACCCATTATGCGGTGTCAACCCGGTATCCGGGATCGTATGAACCGGTGGAAAACCAGGAATATCAAGAAGCCCTGACTGGTGCGGAGACTGTTTTTGTCTGGGTTGAGCAACAATTCAAAGAAGTTCAAACGTGTATTGACTGAAGAATTGTTGTATCATTTACGGGAAACGACATTGAGTGTTCAGGTCAAAAATATTCCTTCTACCAAGGCCCATTTTCAGTAAATATGATGGATAGAGGCCCCTGGCAGTTGAACACAACCGACTTTGCTACTTTCTTGAAAATAATGCAAAATATTGATGGGTCTTCGTTTGCTTGTTTTTATCGCAAATACCGTATTATTCCCATATCCACACCCCACCCCAACCGATCCCCTTAAGATCGCGATTCTGTCCGGGAGGGGGGATCAAATGAGGCCTATATATTAGTGCGTATTTGTGAGTGAGTGGAAGGGGTGTGGTGGAGGGGGCTGGGGGTTGCTGTGGTCCAATCACCCCGACCGATGCCCTTGAGATCGCGAGGCTTTCCGGAAGGGGAGATCGATTGGGGCCTTAATGCCCTTTTCCTTCGGGGAATTAAATGATGCATGTCTCATATGTCCCATATTTGTCTTATATATCTCACATGTCTCATATGTCTCATAATTATCCCATAATTGTCCCATATTTGTCCCATATTTTTTCCCGATCATCAGTAGCGGTTGAAAGAAATCGTCTCAATTTGTATCTTTGTGTTTATTCCAGGCGAGCGAATAATATACTCCGCGTCGCTCGCCGAAACGAATCAAAAGACCGATGTCAACAAGTCCTCCGAGATCGCGGCTCGTTGCTTTCCGGGCAGCACCGGTAAGACTCTGACATTCGGCATTTGTAATTCGGGCATGGCTTTTGAGGAAGACAATGATCTTATTCTGTCGTTCATTAAGTCCAAATTCCGCAAGCACGGATTCTTTCAGCCAGTCTCTCCAGAGGGTGACTACAAAGTCCCCGCCGCTCTGGGAAAATTCGGGTTCCGGAAGCCCTGCGTCTCTGCATCCGGTTGTCATCTGGATCGTCCCATATCCAATTTTTTCGATATAGTGAGTGAGATAAAGTAAAAGAGCGATCCGGTGATTGCGAGGCCGGGAGCTATGCTTGATCTTCAGGTACTCGAAGGAAAGGTCCGGGGGAAGACTGCCGGGGTTTCGCGTTTTCTTCAGGATTGCGAAGGGTAGTGGGCAGGGGGCTGGGGGGCTTGCCGGTACAGAAGCAAAGACCCACTACCCCGATCGATGCCGCGAACGCAACAGCACCGATAAAGATAAACTAAAATATCTCCTCAATCTTTACAATTTCCCGGGAACCGGCACATGCACCTGGGCAGAGCAAAGAATCAGAGTTGGATCCACTCAAGAATCCCGGAAAACTGACTGATATGATCCATTGATGTAACTGCAAGAGCGAGAGGATTAACCGAGATCGATCCATCTTCTTTCTTTTCAATGGATGTTATCACCAGAGCAGCGTAATCCATAGATTCAGATGTAAGGTTGAGATCCTGTCGATATACCAGGAGAGATGACACTGTGTTGATTGCCGGTCGTCCATTTAAGATTTTCGTGGTAATTACCTCGATATCAACGGTATCGGAGATAGATTCTGAATCAACAATGTTCTTAATCTTATGAGATTGAAATTTTTCTTCGCTCATGAAGGTTAGATGGGTATGATGATCGCAAGTTGTTAGCGGTTAATATTACCCAAATTTAGGCCGGTATAAAAAACATCCAATAATTATGAATAGCATCTGCCAGGAATAACCCGATCTGTTGGATCAGGAGTTACCTATCGGGATTAGATTCCAAAAAGTAATTCCTGCCAATTGACAAAAGTGAGAAAAACGAATGGTATGGAGATTTCATTCCAGATATTATAATAAAATATTACCTAGCTTTTGTTCAAGGAATACAACTCCTCTCTCTACCTCTTCCATAGTTTTCCCACCCGTCAGGATGATCTTTCCTGATGAGAATAGTAATGCAACAATTTTCGGTTCCTTGATCCGGTAGACAAGTCCGGGGAACTGCTCAGGTTCATATTCAATATTTTCGAGGTTTAACGTAATGACGACTTTGTTGAGGTTGATATATTTCCCCATGTCATATGAGCAGACCATATTTGTAATGGCCACCTTTGGCGTATCATGACAGAATACTCCGGCCTCTTTCATTTTCTGAATGAGAATCGCCTGACCCCGGACCAAATCCTCCGGGCTTTTGGCGCCGGTTATTACTACCTTCCCGGAAGAAAATATGAGTACCGCGACTTTGGGGTTTTGAAGATGCAATACTGCACCAGGAAATCGTTTTTTATTGAGGTCGTAGTGTTCCATTTTAGCAGAGAGCATCTCAAGATCGATTGAATCAGCGATAGATCCCGAAGCAACAACATTCTCGATCTGAGGAGACTGAAATTTTTCTTCACTCATGAAGGTTAGATAGGTACAATGATCGCAAGTTGTTATCGGTCAGTTGTTCAAAAGTCTTATCAGTAGGAGTTACGCAGTTAAAACGGCAAAAGTACTTAACTTCATGTATTTTCTATACCCCACATCTTGCAGCGGGGGAAGGTCCGGCAATCTAGGATTATAGTGAACCAAGAGCTGTGAAATCAACGGAATATAAAAGCGGCGGTGTGAATCATGCCCTGATGCATGCGCCCCGGTTCAACCGAAATTGTTTGACTAAAAAGCTAAAAATGCGATCATGAGGGAATATTATATCTTGGCCGAGCACAGTAATCTCGAATTGAATCTCGAATAATTGACCTTTTTGAGTCAAACCATGATTGGCCGTACATCATTCTTTGCCATTCAAATCTGAAAAATTCCCGGATTAAAAACAAAATATGAGATCTTTGTGACATATTTTTTCGACAGTGGCATCTTTCAACACCACAAAACTGTTTGAGTCCTCGATGGTCCTCCTCAATTTACCATCCATATCCAGAAATAGTATCAAAAGTTGCCTCATCAAGATTCAGTACATCGGTAGCCCAGAAATGTTTCTCGTTATCTTTATAACCTAAGTTTGCCATTCTGATCCATAACTAGCAAGAGATGCCACCTATCGGCACCATTTTTTGTCAGGAAAACGAATTTGACAGTTCTTGTCAACGGCGGTTTTAATTTCCTCACTCTCGGCGGAATAAACTCCCCACTTTGGGCGGAATAATTTCCCCACATTAGCGCTCAGGTTCACGAATCTGAAGTGTCAGTTATGATCGAAGAGGAGGAATGGCAAATGATACAAGATCTTGCACAAGAACAAGAGATCACGACAGGGAGGGTCAACATCAAGGCCTTATCCCGAGAGACAGGATTTGACAGGAAGACAATCAGAAAATATCTGACACAATGCAAATCACTGGATGAACTGCATCGAAAGCAGAGGGAAAGTAAGTTAGATCCATTCAAGGAACATCTTAAGGAGCGTCTAGAACAATTTCCCCTGCTCAGTTCAGTCAGGCTCCTAGAAGAAATACAAAATCAGGGGTACACAGGCAAAGAAACCATACTCAAGGATTATCTACGCACGATTCGTCCGAAAACCGTAACCCTCGCAGAAATCCGGTATGAGACCAAACCAGGCGTCCAGGCACAGGTTGACTGGTCAGACTGCATTTATGTAATTCCCGATGGGAATCGGAAGAAAACGTATTGCTTTTCCATGATCCTTGGATATTCCAGGATGAGATATGTTGAGTTCTGCACCACGACCAATCTGAACACATTCCTCAAATGTCATCAAAATGCATTCGAATATTTTGGTGGAGTCACACAGGAGATATTATATGACAACATCAAAGTCGTGGTGATAAAGCGAAAATATCCGTCTACAGCATCAGAATTTCATTCCGTATTTGTCGATTTCAGGGATCATTATGCCTTCACAGCTTACCTTTGCAGACCGTATCGAGCGAAAACCAAGGGAAAAATTGAACGCGCAATCGGGTTTGTTAAGGATAACTTCCTGTATGGTCGAGTATTCTCTTCTGTAGATGACGTGAACGATCAGGCCAGACAATGGATGGAGAAAGTCAACCATCAGGTGCATGGGACAACTTTTGAAATTCCGGCAGACCGACTCCTGAAGGAAAAACTCCGGAATATCAAGTCTATTCCACCATATCTTATCAAACAGCGTGAAGAGCGGTTAATCTCCAAAGATTGCTATGTTTCGCTGCATGGGAACCGTTACTCCGTTCCTTGGCAGTTCGCCCGAAGAAATGCTGGTGTCGAGGTAATTGATAACCGGGTGAGTATTGCAGTTGATGGCTCGGTGGTATGTGTGCATCCACTCCTGGAAGGCAGACATAACATAGCCCGAAATAATGAACACTTTGAAGGGCTGTTGAAAGCTGCAAGGGATGAAAACCGTGGTAAGATGCCCCCGATAATAACGCAGGCTACACCGTCGTCTAAAAACACAGTTGAAAAACGCTCATTGTCTGAATACGATCAACTATGCGGAGGTGAGAGGAATGCCCACACTTCTCCTTGATCTGGTGCATCATCATCTGACAATGCTGAAACTGGAAACTATGGATGCAATCCTGGAACCAACAATGGAACGGGCGATGGCTGATCACCTCAGTCCTCTGGAAACGATCGGTTTCCTTGTTGAAAATGAATGGAAAACCAGGGTTTCTTCAACGATATCAGCCCGCATGAAGTCCGCCGGATTCCCGGTGAAAAAACGGGTAGATGAGTTTGATTTCCAGTTTCAGCCAACTATCGATCCTACCGTCATCCGCGATCTAATGACGCTCCGGTTCATTCAGCAGTCGGAGAATATTGTATTCCTGGGTCCACCGGGTGTAGGCAAAACGCATCTTGCTATTGGACTTGGCATTACTGCGATTGAAGCAGGTTTTCAGGTCATGTTCATCAATGCTTCAGTCCTGATAGAGCGGTTGAAGGGTGCATACCGAAAAGATGAACTTGACCGCTATCTGAAGAAACTTGTCAAGCCAAAGTTGCTAATAATCGATGAAATCGGTTACTTGCCCTTTGATTCTGCTGCGGCTTATTGTTTCTTCCAATTAATATCACGACGGTATGAGCGGGTGTCAACTATCTTCACTTCAAACAAGTCGTTTGGTGAATGGGGTGAAATTTTCCAGGATCAGGTAATTGCTGCGGCAATTCTTGACCGTATTCTCCATCATTGCACTACGATGAATATCCGGGGTGAAAGTTATCGGATGAAAGATCGATTGAACCACGATACGTTGAGCATTCAACAAACCTGACCACTGATAGTGGAATTGAGAATTTGATCGAAAGTATTATCAAGGGTGGGGAAAAAGTACCGACTGAAGTGGGGATTTTTACACCGCCGTTGACAGTTCTGTAAATTATCATGTATTCCCGGATGAAAAACCCCAATTTAACTTTAGAATCGTTGAGTTAATGTCATCGAAATGGGAGTAGACATACTTTTAACCTTACGTTTCCACGAATCTACGGTAACTGTCAA
>CAIJED010000097.1 GCA_903819595.1 uncultured Methanomicrobiales archaeon
ACGGGGGTCTCGTACATATTATGCTTCCTTCATCGCAGGGAAAAACAGACCGACCTGGAAAATATGCAGATACTGCCATTGAAATCCTGGTCAGTGAACTTGTCCGGATGGGGAGTTCACCGTCCAGCCTGGTAGCGAAAATTGCCGGTGGTTCAGCAATGTTCAAGACTTTTTCGGGTAATTTAAACATCGGTGAGCGTAATGTTGAAGTAATTAAGAAGATTTTAAAGGACCGGAATATTCCACTGAAAGGCGAAGATATCGGGGGATGTGTCGGGCGCACCATTTTTTATTATCCGAAGGAAAACGGTAAACTTGTCGTTAAAAAAGGCGACGGGACATTAAGTGAACTATAGTCTTTGGTAACCGCGGGAAAACCAGGGTCCATTATTGAAATTATCCCTGGATGGCGTATGTTGAGACGATGTGACAGTGAAAAAAGGTCGGGACCGGAACATTTTTTTTTTGATCCCGGGCCAAATATTTTTTTGGGGATTCGGGTTACCATTACTGGATAACTTACATAATAAACACGGCAGCGGCAATAACCGTCGTCCATAACCCGCTTTTCTCACCCTGTGCGGACTGGCAGATATGGGTTGTCCTGAATATTTTTCCGCTGGCCATGTAGATCTGTTCACGTTCCTGCCATGCCTGGTTGATATCGAACTCGATACCAAAGGTGGTCGCAAGCATGGTTGCAGCCAGGTCTTCTGCATATTCCCCCGTCTGTTCAGCGGTCTCTCCATAGGCGTGGTGTTCCGAGAGGTATCCGTATTCCTGTGTATCTTTTGGGAGCGCGAGACCTATCGCAGATGATATCAAACGCTTTGGTTCATTCGTCTCATTTTTCGCCATCACAACATAGGTGATCTCTCCTGCCTGAAGGAGCTGCAGACCTTCTTCCACTGATAACTGCCTGCAGTTTGGAGGGAAAATTGAAGATACGTAGACCAGGTTACATTTCTCAATACCTGCTTTCCGGAGGGCAAGTTCAAACGATGCCAGGCGGTCTTTATGCACACCGAATCCACGGGTGAAAAATATTTTTTTCGGAACAGCCATAGATTTTTTTTTGATTTCTGTGGTTTTTAATCTTTCTTTTATACAAAATATTTCCAGCGATGCATCCAGATCTCATTCGGGGTAAATATAGGAACGGAATCTCCTAAATATGAACTTGTCAGAGATGATCTTCAGTCGATGCCCCTGCAAAGAGACCCCACCTGGTATCCAGGTTGGCTGAAAGGCCCTATCAAGATCGATTTCTTCCTGCAACACCGTTAATTAGTTTTGTGACACAATAAATATGAAATCATGAAGGCAGTTCTTGGTCTGGAAGATGGGACATCTGTAACTGGTGAAGGGTTCGGGGTTGAGGGTGAGTGCAGGGGAGAACTCGTTTTCTCAACCCAGATGACCGGTTATATGGAAGCCCTCACTGACCCCAGCTATTTTGGTCAGATGCTGCTTTTCACGTATCCGCTCATCGGCAATTATGGTGTTGACCTGCAAAATTTCCAGGCAAAAAAAATATGGGCACTTGGCTGTATTGCCCGTGAAATATGCAGCGCTCCATCCACCGGTATTCCCATGGTCCGGTATTTTGAAGATTCCGGACTTCTTGGGATGAGTGGTATCGACACGCGAATGCTGACCATCAGGACCAGAATGAATGGCACGCTCCGGGCAGCCCTCATTGTGGGGGACGACAACGATGAGTACGCAGTAGCGCGTGCGAAAACCGCCCCACAGATATCTGATGAAGATCTCATCCCGACGGTCTCCTGCAAAGAACACTACCATGTCAAAGGGCGTGGAAAACGTATTGCAGTCATTGACTTAGGGATTAAGAAAAACATGGTGGTCAGTCTCAGGAAGCGCGATGCAGATGTACATGTGTTCCCGTACAATGCCAGCACTTCGGAAATTCTTGGTTGCCGGCCTGATGCACTTTTTATCAGTAACGGACCCGGGGATCCTATTCATGCGACCCATGCAATCCGCTGTGTAAAGGAACTGGCAGGTGACCTGCCCATTTTCGGAATTTGTATGGGAAACCAGGTCTGTGGCCTTGCACTTGGGGCAGAGACCTACAAAATGAAATTCGGTCACAGGGGGACAAACCAGCCTGTCAGGAACAGTGATGGAAGTATCTATATCACGACCCAGAACCACGGGTATGCCGTTTCCGCGGATACCCTGCCAGAAGGGTGTTATGTTTCATTTGAGAATGTGAATGATGGCACACTGGAAGGGTTTACGAACCCTGACCTCGGAGTGACCACGGTGCAATTCCATCCGGAGGCTCATGGCGGTCCCCGGGATACAGAAGCATTCTTTTTTGATTCGATGTTCAGGGGGATTTCCTGATGCCGAAACTTGCACACATTAAGAAAGTGCTCCTGATAGGGTCCGGGCCAATCCAGATTGGACAGGCAGCTGAATTTGATTTTTCTGGTTCCCAGGCTTGTCGCGCCCTTCGTGAAGAGGGGGTAAAAGTCGTCCTGGTCAATTCAAACCCGGCAACTATTCAGACAGACCCCGATATGGCAGACGAGGTCTACATCGAGCCGCTCAGGGCAGATATTATCGCCAAAATCATCGAGAAAGAGCGGCCGGATGGGATTCTTTCCGGAATGGGTGGCCAGACAGGGCTGAATATGACCGCGGAACTTGCTGAACGAGGTGCATTAACAGGCGTAGAAATCCTTGGTACGCCCCTTGAAGCGATATACCAAGGAGAAGACCGGGAAAAATTCCGTGACCTGATGAAAAAGATCGGTGAGCCCGTTCCCATCAGTTATATTCTGAATGATATCCGGCAGATCGACGAAGCATTGAATTGTGTGGGTCTTCCTGCGATTATCCGGCCTGCTTATACACTCGGTGGTGCAGGCGGTGGAATTGCACAGACAAGGGAAGAACTGGTCAGGATCACAGAATTGGGGCTTACCCGCTCCCGGATTCACCAGGTACTGATAGAACAGAGTGTCCAGGGCTGGAAGGAAATTGAGTTTGAAGTGATGAGGGATGCATCAGATACCTGTGTGATCATCTGTGGAATGGAGAATGTTGACCCGATGGGTATTCATACAGGTGAAAGTGTCGTGGTTGCCCCGATCCTTACACTGAGGGACGATGAATTCCAGATGATGCGGTCCGCAGCCATCAAGATCATCCGTGCGCTCAATGTGCAGGGCGGTTGTAATATCCAGTTTGCATTTAAGGAAGGTGATTACCGGGTGATCGAGGTGAACCCCAGGGTCTCCAGATCATCAGCACTTGCATCCAAGGCGACGGGGTATCCAATTGCACGGGTTGCAGCAAAAATTGCCATTGGCCTTCGTCTCGATGAGATCAGGAACAGTGTCACCGGTTGCACAATGGCCTCCTTTGAACCTTCAATCGATTATGTGGTTGTAAAAGTCCCCAGGTGGCCGTTTGACAAATTTAAGAGTGCAGACCGGACTCTCACGACTGCGATGAAAAGTACGGGAGAGGTGATGTCAATCGGACGGACTCTTGAAGAGGCGTTTAAGAAAGCCCTCAGGTCTGTTGATACTGATGTGACGGTTCACACGAATCCCAGTGAGATCCGGATGATCCTCTCCCGCCCGACAGATGAACGGTTTGCCTGCCTGTTCGATGCATTCCGGCAGGGCTTTTCCGTCGAAGAAATTTTCAACTTAACTAAAATAACCCCGTTCTTCCTTGAAAAAATTAAAAATATCGTCGTTATGGAACAGGACCTGGCAGTCAATGCAAGTCCGGAGGATATCAGGCTTGCAAAAAAATACGGGTTTTCAAACCTTGAACTCAGGGGACTTACGAAAAAAAGCTGGTCAGAAATAGAAAAAATAACTGGTCCCCCGACCTACAAGATGGTCGATACCTGTGCAGCAGAATTCCCTGCAATAACTCCGTATTTCTATTCTACCCATGATGCTGAGACCGAGATAATACCTGACGATAAACAGAAAGTGCTGATCATTGGTTCAGGTCCGATACGGATCGGACAGGGGATTGAATTTGATTACTGCACGGTCCATGCGGTCATGGCACTCCGTGAATCGGGTATCATTGTCCATATCGTTAATAACAACCCGGAAACGGTGTCTACTGACTCAGATACATCAGACCGGCTGTTCTTTGAACCGATGCAGCTTGAAGACATCATGAACATCCTCAAATCGGACAATTATTACGGGGTCATGGTCCAGTTTGGAGGTCAGAATTCAGTAAATCTCGCTGTACCGATTGAAAAAGAGATAAAACGCCTTCATCTGGTGACAAAGGTACTCGGGACTTCTCCGGATGCGATGGACATCGCAGAAAACCGAGACCGCTTCAGCCTTCTTCTCGACTCACTCGAAATTCCTGCACCCCCGAATTCATCCGCATATTCTGCTGAAGAGGCCCGGGAAAAGGCGAAAAAGATCGGGTACCCGGTCCTGGTGCGCCCGTCTTACGTCCTTGGAGGGCGGGCGATGGAGATTGTTCATGATGAGACTGAACTTGATGGATACATGAAAGAGGCAGTCCGGGTCAGTCGTAATCACCCCGTGTTGATCGACTCGTTCCTCCAGAATGCAATCGAACTGGATGTCGATGCAGTCTGTGATGGAACTGAAGTACTCATCGGGGGCATCATGGAACATATCGAAGAAGCAGGCGTCCATAGCGGAGATTCAGCCTGTGTCATTCCTCCCCAGTCCCTGTCAAAATCGGTCATTTCGCGGGTACGGGACTATACCCGGAAAATTGCACTTGGTCTCGGCGTGGTGGGGATGGTCAACCTTCAACTGGCCGTAAAAAATGACATTGTCTATGTACTTGAGGCCAACCCCAGGGCCAGCAGGACGGTACCATTTGTATCCAAGGCCACCGGTATTCCCCTCGCAAAAATTGCTGCCAAAACGATGATGGGGAAGAAACTATCAGAACTTGGTTACAAGGAAAAGAATATCAGGCACGTCGCCGTGAAAGAAGTTCTCCTCCCTTTCAATAAGTTACCAGGTGTTGATACGGTCCTCGGTCCCGAAATGAAAAGTACCGGCGAAGTAATGGGAATCGATTATGACTTTGGTCGTGCCTATTACAAGGCAAGTATATCTGCGGACAACGAACTGCCAATGGAGGGAAATGTCTTCATTTCGGTTTCGAATGAGCAAAAAGACGAGGCAATTGCCATATCAAGAAAATTGAAAAGGCTGGGTCTTTCCCTGTATGGTACCGCGGGTACGGTTGAATACCTGACACAGGCGGGTATTGAAGCCAACCTGGTCAGAAAGGTCCAGGAAGGATCGCCAAACGTCATTGACCTGCTCAGGAGGGGCGAGATACGCCTCATCATTAACACCCCGAAAGGAAAGCAGTCCCGGCAGGACCATTACCAGATTATGAGGGCCGCAGTAGATTATGCGGTCCCTTACATCACGACACTCCAGGCGGCGAAAGCCGCGGCGCATGCGATCGATGCGATGAAGAAGGAGAAGATCACCCTCGAACCTATCAGTCATTATATTGGAGAGTAATTCTATGGGAAAAGGAACAATTGTGCTGGCATACAGTGGCGGGCTTGATACCTCGATCTGTATTCCACTCCTCAGGGAGGACTATTCATATGACCGGGTCGTCACCGTGGCGGTCAATGTCGGTCAGCGGGATGAAGAGATTTCGATCGCAACGGAGAAAGGTAAACGGTTCGCAGATCAACACTACACGATTGATGCCCGTGATAAGTTTGTCTCCGGTTACCTGTTCCCGGCAATAAAAGCCAACGGTTCGTACGAAGGCTACCCGATGGGGACTTCACTGGCACGTCCACTGATTGCAGAGGAAGTCGTCAAAATTGCACGAAAAGAAGGTGCAACGGCCATTGGTCATGGCTGTACAGGAAAAGGGAATGACCAGCTCCGGTTTGATTTTATTATCCGGGGCGCGGGACTCGATGTGATCGCACCTATCAGGGAGAAAAATCTTACGCGCGACTGGGAGATCGAGTATGCAAAGAAACACAATATCCCGGTGCCCGTCGCGAAAGATAAGCCCTGGAGCATGGACGAGAACTGCTGGAGCCGGAGTATCGAAGGGGGGAAACTTGAAGACCCATCATACCATCCCCCCGAAGAAATTTATCTCTGGACTGTTGATCCGGAGAAAGCGCCCAGTTCAACAGAGCATCTTTCTATCGAATTTGAAAAAGGCGTCCCTGTAGCCCTTAACGGGATCCGTATGAAAGGATATGACCTGATCCAGAAAATGAACAAGATCGCGGGGAGTAACGGGATTGGCCGGAATGATATGATTGAAGACCGCATTCTCGGGTTGAAAGCAAGAGAGATCTATGAACACCCCGCCGCGAGCACCCTGCTCGTTGCTCACCACGACCTTGAACGACTCGTACTTACACGGGCAGAACTCCAGTTCAAACAGGCGGTGGATGAGAAATGGTCAGAACTTGCGTACATGGGCCTCGTCCATGAACCCCTGTATCACGCACTGAATGCTTTTATCAACACAACCCAGGAACGTGTGAACGGAACAGTCGACCTGGCGCTTTATAAAGGCGGTATTCGTGTATTGGGACGGTCATCTCCTGATGCGATTTACTCGGATGATCTGGTCTCATTTGACAGCAGTTCAATTGACCAGTGTCATGCAATCGGTGTATCGCATTATTACGGGATGCAGGCACGCCTCGTAATGCAGAGAAAGCAAGCGCTCCTGAATAAAAAATAAGGTGGCAGACGGGAGCAGACGATCTTATCATAGATCTATATGTTCACCTTTTTTTAATCTTCTTCATTCAGGATATACCATTGATACAATTTTAGTAAGGTCTGTCCGGGTCTGACCCTATTCGATCAAGGATTCTTTTAATCGTGAAGACAGGTCAACACCAACACCAGGGGCGATGCTGGCTCCCCCGTTCAATTCGTTACGTTCCTGATGTATCATCACAACCCACACTGGCGGGTATTGCGTGATTTATATGTCGCGTGATGCATCGAGGATAATATCACTACCTTTTATTAGGATGACGAGGTGAACGTCTCGTCCCAACAGGTGCATTGACGAGGGGGTATTTGTACTGAAATGACTCCCCGTGAATCAGGCTCATAGAAAAGAAAAAAGAGGTATCCTTCTGTCCAAAGAGTACATATTTTCAGCACACTTTTTTCCAGATTTCGGGCCGGATGCCCAGGGAAATGCCCGGGTCCCCCTCATCACCGGAGTGATTTTGCAGGAAGGCGTTGGTTTCTTTTTGTGGACCCTCTTTTTTGTTCTCATAGTCTTGACCGCTGGTTAGTACATCGGACTGTCCCGGTAACCTGGAAACGATCCCTGATGTCCAGGTCATACAACAGATTGCCTTTAGGTTTTTTTTAACACGGGAACGTTTTTTTCATAAAAATCGTCCACAAGCCAGATCATATCATCATCCGCCTGGAAGAGGAATGTGATAGGTACCACGTGGGGAATCCCAGCCTTTGAAGTTATTGCAACTGGAAACAGTTTCACTTTTCCGAATATCTCATCATATCTGCAGTTAATGCGATCATATACGATTCCATCCAGATGACCGTGGCAGAGGTCGTTATATTCCAAATAATCGTTTCATGTTGATGATTTATCATTGGATTTTGAAAGTTTTCGGGTTTTGAAACGAGCATTGACATCAGGTGAAAGTAAAGCATCCATTCCTTTTCGTATAATTCCAATATCCAAATCGTATCGGGTGCACTCAGGTGGGGTCATACCGGGTTCCGAAGATGCTATCTTGCAGTATTTCAATGATCTAATACGATGTGTCCGGTTATTGCGGTTGACCTCGGAGCAACGAATATCCGCGTAGCGAAGATATCAGATGATGGAGTCATCGGAAAAAAAGTATCAGTCTTGACCCCTTCCCGACCTGAGGGCCCCGAAGAGATCACAGATGTTATTATTGGTCTGGCCAGTTCGGTAGCAGGGGGAAAAGAGATATCCGGGGTAGAAGGTATCGGTATCAGTGCCGCAGGACCGGTCG
>CAIJED010000098.1 GCA_903819595.1 uncultured Methanomicrobiales archaeon
CACCCCTCGCGGGTGTGTGGATTGAAATCTGTAACATGGTAATTCTGCAACCCCGGATGAGTTGTCACACCCCTCGCGGGTGTGTGGATTGAAATTTACGGATCATGGTTGTTTCTCATGGTACTCAAGTCACACCCCTCGCGGGTGTGTGGATTGAAATACCAGCGTTGGAAAACACGTCTGGCAAAAACCATCGTCACACCCCTCGCGGGTGTGTGGATTGAAATGAATCTACAAACGGCGATCGGCGATACAACAACCGTCACACCCCTCGCGGGTGTGTGGATTGAAATACAACCATAAACATATCCCCAACTTTGAAACCCATGTCACACCCCTCGCGGGTGTGTGGATTGAAATCAACCTGTTGTGGGCTTAACTCCTGCAATACTGCGTCACACCCCTCGCGGGTGTGTGGATTGAAATTGGGATAGTATCTTCCTCTATTACCAGTGGTAAGGTTGTTATGAAAAAATATCAGAGTGACCGGAGTTTCTGGCCAAACACCGGCAGGAAATCCTTTTTCCTTGACATCACACGCTCAAGCCTGACGGGTTGCACGGCATACTCGAGCCCGAGAAGCATGTTCCGGTCCCCTGCAGCCAGGAGGAAACTGGTTGTGGTCATCACGTTGGTAAAAAGGACCAGATACAGGTGTACGCCATGCTCTTTCCTGAGAATTTCGAGTTCCTTCCTGACCTCTTCAGCCCGGCACACGGGGTAATCATCTGATGCCATCATCACCTGTGCGATAATCACGTCCCGGCCAAACAGCGTGTACTGTTTCGTATCGGCCAACAGAAGGTCACGGGGTGTAGCATGGACAAGGTCCATTCCCTGCTCTATCAGGGTGGCCCCGAATTCGGCAGCGTCAAGGCCCGTGACACCTTCAAGGAAAGCAACGGCCTTTTTATCTTTTTCTGTCGTTGTTGACA
Organism: uncultured Methanomicrobiales archaeon; assembly: GCA_903819595.1. Lineage (GTDB taxonomy): Archaea > Halobacteriota > Methanomicrobia > Methanomicrobiales > Methanospirillaceae > CAIKOD01. The sequence continues at coordinate 936 of CAIJED010000098.1, forward strand.
TCCGCAGGCCGAGCGTATCAGAGAGAATGCCCGCAAGGAGCATCCCTGCTGCAGGGACCGTTGGGACCTGCCCGGTTTCCATAAATTTATGGGTGATAATTGTTGAAGTTGAGCCTACAGGTTCATTCAGGAACGAAACCGGCTTTAACGTGGTAATTGCCCCAAGGCGGTGGTGGTCGATAATCTCGAGAATATCGGCGGACTCGATCCCATCAACAGACTGGGTAAACTCGTTATGGTCGAGCAGGATGACGGACTTATGGATCTCTTCGAGGAAGGTATTTCTCGATATCATGCCGAGGAGCACCCCCACACTGTCGACCACACATGCGGTCCGGTAACGGGAGTTTGAAACCATCTGTTTTGCATAGGCGAGTGGGTCTTCGGGCCGTACCACCGGGACGTCAGTTGCCATCACCTGGCCGGCCGGTCGTGAGAGGTGGATCATCCTGCCAACGCTGAACGCGTCCAGTGGCGTCGCAAGGATGGAGACATTCCTGCCTTGTGCCGCAGAGATGACCCGGTCCCCTACCGGCGCACCTTCCGCAATAATCAGGGCTGCAATCCCGGCAGAGACAAGGGCCAGTTGGGAGGGCTCATTATCTCCTGTAATTGCCACATCCTGTCCTGTCAGGGTGGACAGGGCATTATGGAGCGCATCGATAACGATGATCACCCGGCCGTTCAGTTCCTCCGAACAGGATACGAGGACCCTGGCTTCCAGGATACGGGCGAGCGTGGCCTGTGATATCGGCCCGATGACCAGCTGTTCCCGCCGTTCCGGCGTGACATATGCCCGGGCAAGTCCGTACTCGCTGACAAGGCCAATCACCCTGCCTTCCCGGTTGGTCACCGGGATATTCCGGATCTCATGTTCATCCATCATCAGGGCCACATCAATGGCAGGCATCTCCTCCGGGGCTCGGTGCGGGTACAGGAACGGGATATCTGCGACCGATGGTTCAACCGATTCCACCAGTTCGGGAGGCTGGAGCGAAAATTCCGACAGGACAAAGCGTGTCTCTGCATTCAGTTCACCGCACCGTGCCGGGATGTACCGGCCAGGCTCCTGCCTGTTGAGTAGTTCCGCGTAACCGATTACGCTTGCAATACTATCCGTGTCGGGATGGCAGTGCCCGATAACATAGACGTTCTGGCTGCTCATTTCTACGAAACCCCTGGTCTCCAAACCCTGACCGGGCGATAAGCTACACCGGCAGACTGTCTTAACATATCGACTCACCTCCCCTATAATGTTCACTGGAGAACGGGACGGTAGAAATCGCTTCCGGAACCAGGGTATATCGGGTTGCCCGGATGGTGGTCGTGATGCATCCTGGAGATCAGGAAGATTGACTGGGCGAGGATAGTTGTTAATTCGGAAATTTCCTGATATCTCATACGTACACAGGGTATCGGAAGATTCAATTGCATTACGGACTCTAAAATTTGGCCCGGATACCATGGAGCAGGATCGTCATATGGAAACGGATCTTGATAATCCAGGCGTATGGAGAATACGCTGGCGCAACCGATCTCTTTATTGCAATATTTTACCAGAAATGTACCACAATAACCATGCCAATCGAAAATATAATTCACCAAAGGCTGATGACGGTTATCGCCGTGATTTTTGTTACCTGTCTCGTGTGTATGGGTGGGGCGCTGGGATCGGTCATCACGAAACCCGGAACAGAAAATCACCCTGTTACAAATCGTTCGCTGGCAGACACGGGGTGGCAGCTGGTCTCGTATGAGCGTGGTGATGCGCAAATCCCGGTAGTATCCGGTTCAAAAATCACCCTCAATTTTAATACAGATGGCAGTATTGACGGTTCAGGTGGGATTAACCACTATTTTGGATCATACACACAAAACGGACTGTTGATCACATTCGGCACCGTCGGGTGTACCGAGATGGCAGGCCCGGAACCACTGATGGACCAGGAAAGTGCTTATTTCCGTCTCCTTGATTCGGTCAGGTCATCCCGCACGGTAGGGAGTACACTTGAGTTGCAGGAGGCATCAGGTCGTGTCGTATTAACATTTCAGTCGGATAATAATGGCGGGAATATACACAGTCCCACCGGTAAGGACCCCGAAACTGCATTACCTGGTACCGAATGGCAACTCTCGTCATATACATACGGGAATACCGGGGTCTCAGGACCGGACATCAACGTCGTTACGCTGAAATTTGATGATACAGGCAATCTTAATGGATATAGCGGTGTGAACACATATTCGGGCAGTTACCACCTGGTAGGAGCGAAAATCTCAATCGGGCCACTCGCAACCACAAAGATGGCGGGTCCGGAACCCCGGATGGGACTCGAATCGGTGTACCTTTACCTGCTTGGATCAATAACGGGTGCCAGCCTGACAGGTGATTCACTCAGCCTGACCGATAATAATGGAAATGTGGTGTTGGTATTCGGGCAAAAAAGCATCCCGTCACAAGACCGTTTCAGTGCATTCTTTTCACCGGCCACGTCACATACGACAGTCTCACCAGGTGCCGGACAAGCGTTACCAACGGCATTTATTGAAGGGTTTTCCCACACTCATATGATAAGCAGCGTAAATGGAGGATTTTTTGCGGACCTGGTCCAACCAGTGAGGGCGACCAGTACGATCCCAACCACTGGAAATCTTCAAAGTCCGTCGTTGATACCCCGGTACAATGATTCAGTCATCCCGCCGATGACGTATCCCGGTAGACCGTATTATTAACCTTTTTTCACCGTTGGTACACGAATTAACCGGGCACCTCCATCACCGGGTACATGGAAATTAGTTCCGTGTATGCCTGAAAATTCTCCTCGGAAAATCAGATGCACCTCATTTCGAAAAACAGTCAAAATTGTTGTTTCCCGGAAGTCCTGTAAAACAGGGCAAAATTTTCCGGCAAAACAGGGGTGGTGCCCGACCGGAAATACCGGCCAAAAATCCCTCCGGGAAGACGAAAACGAAGTTTCTCTTCAGATGGTGAACAGGGATATTCAGTGGGACATCCCGGGGTGGGACACTCTTCAGGGATGTACTACCTTGCCATCTTTTAAGTGGATAATCCGGTCGAAGTAGTCTTTGTGCCAGTCCTCGTGGGAGACCATCACGATAGTCTGCTGCATCTTTTCATTAATCTCGCGGAAAAGGTCCAGTACCACCCGGGAATTTTCGGAGTCAAGGTTGGCACAGGGCTCGTCGGCAAACAAAATATCCGGCTTGTTCACCATCGCCCGGGCGATCGAGACACGCTGCTGCTGGCCCCCGGAGAGCTCACGGGGGATGTGATCACGACGATCAGAGAGACCGATCTTCTGGAGTATCCCGTAACTGTCGTTTCTGGTCTGCTCTTCGGTCCGGTCGCTCCGGAGCATTGCCGGCAGGGAGACGTTTTCCATCACCGTCAGATCGGGCACCAGCGCATAGTCCTGGAAAACGTACCCGAGCTTGTATAGCCGGAACATCGTCTTCTCGTAATCGGTGAGTGCCAATACGTCCGTGTCATCAATCACGATCTTCCCTGACGTGGGCAGGTCGAGAAGACCGAGCATGTGCAGGAGGGTGGTTTTCCCACTGCCGCTTGCCCCCATGATCCCCAGGAATTCACCTTTTTGGATCTCAAGCGAGAGACCATCCAGGGCATTCACCTGGACATCCCCCATCTGGTAGACCTTTGTCAAGTCAGTAATGCTGATCATATCAGGCCCTCATCGCAGTCTGGATGTCCTCCCGCGAGACCTGGTAGGCAGGTACATATCCGGCGACGATGGCAGCAATGAACAGGATGATGGAATTGATGATGAGGTCCATGGGTGTCAGGTACATTGTGGCAGACCATTCCGGCGTGACAATGGGGGAATATGCCATGTATGTGGCGAGGACCAGGGTGATGCCGATGCCGAGAAGAATCCCAAGGAAACCGAGAATGATCACCTGGAACCCGTAATTATGCATAATCACTTCTTTATCGACACCGATCGCCTTTAAGATCCCAATCTGTTTTCGGCTGTTGAGTGTTTTGATCGTAATGACAATGAACAGTACCACCGTTGTAATAATGATACTGACAATCAGGGAGACCATGTTGATGATAGCAAAACTCTGGAGAGCCCGGCCCATACTCTTGCTTAAAAGGTCTCCGGTGGTCTGGACCTTCCCGTTCACCCCGACTCCGTACGAGAGGAGTTCGTCCTTGATGAACTGCTCGGAGTACCCGGGCTTTTCTTTGACCGTGATCAAATTTGCCTTGTCCAGTGTCTTTCCTTCCACCTGCTCCATATCAGTCCAGGTGACATATGCCCCGCTGTCCACGGGGCTCCATCCGGTGGCATAAATACCTTTGACCCGGTAATCCTTCGTGTACCCGTTGCCGTACTCGATGGTAACGGAGTCCCCGACCCGGACGCCGCCAAGAGACTCCTGGAACTCATCTTCCTGGCGTACAGATGCGTCACCGGCGACCGGTCTGCCGATGATCACCTCACCGGTATCGCCTTCCCCAAGATAACTGCCGGCAATCATTTTGGTATAGATCGGCGATACTTCCTTCTCATCGGTTGGAGATATTGCCCGTACATTGACTCCAAGAGTCCGTTGCCGGAATTTGAAGGTTGCCCCCTTCGAATATTGGGGGGATGCCCGTTGTACTCCCGGCATGCCGTTGATCAAATCAAGCGTGGCACCAAGGTCCGTGATATACTGGTCACCGGATTTTGGACTGACAAGGACATTTGACACCTCGTAATCCACGATCTGTTTCGTAATGCTCTGGCCGATACCATTGAACAGGGAGGGGAGGAAGATCATGTTGGTAAAGCACATCCCGATGATCAGGACCGTCAGGACTACACTTGAGCGGCTTCCCCGCTGGAGTGACCGCATCGCAAGGAGGGCCGCGACCTTCAGTTCTTTTTTACCCATGGGAGGGCTCCGGTGCCGTTTTTCTTTGGCAGATACCAGTACCGGTATGCTAAGATTCCACCAATGATAACGATCAGCAGGACAAGGATGACGATTCCCGTATTGTCCTCTGGGCTGACCCTGACGGACATCGGACTTGATATCGCATGATTCCCAAGGTCATCCACGTACGTAATGTTTGTCATATACTCGTAGGTGCCACCCTTTGCCCCGTCAAGTGAAAAAACAGCAGGTGCATCGTTGCCTGGCTTGATCTTGCCGATGAACGCCTGTTTTGTACCGGTCATCTGGAGGTTTACGGTTGCAACTACCTGTTTTGCTTCCCCGGTACCGGTATTTTCGATCCTGATGGTCAGGTCGAATGGCTGGTTTGCTACAAGCCTCCTCGGGCTTGTATCAACCGATACAAAGCCAAGCTCGGCTTTCCCCTTCATCATGACTCCGATAGAAGTTGCTTCTGTATGCACTGACCCGTCAATCCAGTTGTACTGAAGTGTCACCGGTACACGGACCAGCCCCGGGGGTGTATTCTTGTCTGACAACAGGACCACGTCGAAGGTCCGGGAAGCATTGGCACTTATCGGACCGATATTATAGAGATCGGTTGTTTTTGGCGCGATCATGCTGCTGACATTATTAATCCTGACCGTTACATCATCCGCGCTGGTCTCCCCCCCGTTCTTCACGGTCAGCAACACCGGGATCTCGTCTCCCGGGTTGACCATATCAGGGAGCGAACTTTCGACAATCATAATCGCTTTCTTCTGGATCCCAACCGGGGTATTCACATTGACAGGGATCGGGTACCGCGTGCTCCTCCCCCCTGTGGTATCAATCCACACTTCAGGATAGTACATCCCGGTCTCTGGCGGTGCACGGATGGTAAATGTCAGTGGGAGAGACTGGCCGGGCCCAATCTCCCCGACATGTGCAAAATCATTGCTGACGACCAGGATCCCTTTTCCCTCAAGCTGGACGTTTTCAATATTCACATTGATATCCGTCACTTTGGTCGTTGTGAAATCATTGGCAAAAACACCTGCATTTTCCTTTATCGATGCGCTTGATGCCGTATTTTTTAAAACAACAGTAATTGTCCCCAGACTGTCAGGCATCAGGATCGAGGGGCTCACCTGGTATTCACTGATCTGTACCGTGGGATCACCGGCCGCAGAGACCGGGAGCATCATCCCTGCCGTGATCGCGAGAATGATTACGAGTATATGGATTAATTTCATTTTGTTCAGCCCACCCCTGTTCAGGGAATAGTTCCAGATATCGGGACTCCATCGCTATTGAATTTACCTTTTTACTATCCACTTAACCGGATTTTATATCGTTTTAATATCCTCTTAACTGGATTTTATATCTTTTTTATCGGTCCCCGGATAATCATGATCCCCCGTGCTGTTGATACGATCGGGATGGGGACCCCACAGGTTGTTCCGTAATTCTCCAGCTCCTGGCCGTGTCGGATCAATAGAGGATCGATTCCAGTACCCTGCTGACCGGTCTGCCAGGTCAGCCATGGAAGGAGTCAGATCTTGGAATCATCGGTATCCCCTGCTCCTGGAGAGCATATACTACCGTGAACCTGCCTTCGCGGTAATCCATCACTATTTTCTTCGGTCGCATCCGGCTCAGGTAAAAGGGAGGTAATATCCGGTCGAGCTCTTTTAACCCACCGGAGAAAAAGGATCGAACAGTTAATTCTGATGGATTTGTCAGGATCACTTCGATCAACAGGGATCGTCGCTGCCGGTCCGCCACATCCAGGTCAAAAATAAGCAGGGTATCCTTGCGCCCTTCCCCTGGTGATGAATATATCCGGCCGAATTTTTCGGTGAGCTGGAAAACCTTTTCATGAGTGAGACGCCGGGAAAAGGTATCAGCAATATATCCAAACGGGAGTCCCCCGATCCCGATTGTTATGATGGATGGTTCCTCCTCCAATGGTCCCGCAACGTTACTGGAAGAGATCGGGGTCTCGAGAATTTCGCAAATTTCGCGCAGGAGTTCTGTTTTTTCTGGTGTCAGCGAGGACATATCACACCAGACCATGAATTTTCCATCAGGCCTGCTCACCATTGCCTTCCGCTTATCCCCGGAATTCCCAACAGCCGGGACAAAATCCGGACCAAATAGTTCGACATTGACCCAAAGGGCGGATTCCCCATCCTCCAACCCTGCAATTACACCTGAAATCACTCTTCCAATCGGGGGTTGGCGAGGGTCGCAAACAGCGTATACGGGAATGATCATGTGATCTATCGTCGCCAGGTGCTGCTTCAGGTCATCAAGGGTGGTGGCGGGATAATCTGGAAGCGTATGAGTCGTTGCGATACAGATAGATCGACGGGTCATTGCTGATACGTATTTTCGATTTTATTGTATTAAAAAACCCTTTGTGACCTGAATAATCATGCACCCGGTGAAAATGCCAGGCGTCCCCTGATCAATTCCCCGGCGCTAATCGGGATCATCACGGTAACGGTCTTTGAAACCAATGACGATTATATGAATCGGATAGTGACCGCCTGTACCAGGGGTGGCAGGATTCCCGGTGATGAACATCACCGATCATCACTACCTGGAGGGCCGCCTTCAAAGGGGGATTATCCGAAACATTAATGGTATTCTTCACATAATCCATGGGTATGGCGAATACTTCCCAGAACCTGATAATATCCGGGGTATTACTCGCGATTATCGGATTTATCGGTACATTTTCGGATACACTCATGGCAGGTGCCATACCTCCGTCCGTGTTACCGATGCTGTCTTCGATTAAAGTCTTCGTATTCGAGCCCCTCCTTGTCATAGGGGTGATACTCCTGGTGATTGGCATCATCACCTATCCCAGGGGACCGCGGGTAACATGATGGCGGGTCCATCAGTATTCGCACAAAATGTTGCCATTTGAGCAATTTGAGAGACTAATCAGCCTTTTTTTTCATCCACCCTGCATGAATACTCCGGGCATGCAATGTAGATCACTGGTCAACCGGAAATTTTTCCTAAAGGTATCCCCTCCAATGGATCCCGGCAATCCGATTTATATGCCGCCGGACCAGGCCGCTAATATTTTTTTTTATTAGGTGGTTACCGGATAGGGACAGTTCCCTGATAGTCCCAAGGGAAAAACCAGCAGGTGTACCACCCGGTAAATTCCTGTAACGAAAGAAGAGAATAAGAGCCGCTATTACCTACTACTACGTATGAAGTATACAGCACGTCACGTACGAAAATTCCTCGAGCAGGGTAAGATTGACCCGGAGCTCTGGAAGGTGCACTTTCCTTCTCTCCTCGAGTCAAGAGTACCCATCTGCGAGGAGTGTGATGACTTTAAAAGTAACCTCTGTGCCGGTGGAAAAGATCCGGTTGAATGTTTCCTTGCGATAGAAGCCTGTTCCGAAGAAAAAACTGGTGACGATTCAGGGAAACCGGTGGGAAAAGCAAAATCAAAAAAATACCAGTGGGCCAGTAAAGGAAAAGATAACATCATCCCGTCAGGTGCAAATAAGGCATATGACCAGTCGAAATTGTAACCTTTTTTCCGGTTAATACAGGATATTAACAGGGTCCAGGCCCCGGGGGACCATCCGCCTGATGCTGAGCGGGGACCCGCCCGGGGGTTTGACCTCAAGAATAAATTCTGTTCCCGGCGTGATCACACTACCCGGTGTCGCATCGATCGTCCAGACCTGGTTATCTGAAAGAACCCCGGTATTGCTGGAATTCCAGGTCCCCTTCACCGCAGCACCCGTGGTATATACCAGGCTCTCAGGGAGACTAACCGAGCTGATAATTATCTGGCTATTCCTGAAATCAACAGGGGTCGCACCTGATGAAAGCCCTACGCGAAACTGGACCGTCTCTACACCGGCCGACTGATCTGAAGACAGTCCCAGGATATCCCCGACAACGATGATATTTGAAGATACACCCCGGACACCCGCATTCGCTACCTTCTGGCTGACTTCAGTGGTAAAGAAACCGGTCCCGAGTGTCACATAGGTGAACACAGAGCCGACTACGATAAACGCGATCATGACAATAGCGGCCTCTATACCCGTAAATGCATTTTCATGCAGTCGTGACTGTTTCATGGGGGATCGATCCCGGATATTTCCGGGCTGATTTTATTAAAAGGTTACCTGTGAACCTTTAAGTAATTGAGTGAAGTGACCTCCCGGACCATCGACGTACCGGAGATCTCATACCTATAAATAGTCCAGGCCGGATTGTGTAACTGGTGGAACAGAAAATATGCAGTTCAAAGATATTGTCATGCAACGCTATGCGGTAAAGAAGTTTGACGGAAGGACGGTCCCGGGGGAGAAGATCGACGAACTGATTGACCTTGTCCGGTTTGCACCCTCGGCATTTAACATCCAGCCATGGAAAATCAAGGTTGTTTCTGACCAGAAATTAAAAGTACAGCTACTGCCTGCTGCATTTAACCAGGAACAGGTCACGAGCTGTTCGCACCTGCTCGTATTTTGCGCTGACCCCGATTACGACAGCCTGATAAAAAAGCTCAGGACACTGCAGAAAGATAACCACGTCCCCGAAGAAGTGCAGGAAATGGTGACCGGCATGGCAACCGGGTTTGTGAAAGCCATGCCACCTGAACAGTGGCTCGCCTGGTCGCAGGCGCAGACATACCTCGCGCTGGGAAATGCGGTGAACGGGGCAAAATCATTGGGGCTCGACTCATGCCCGATGGGTGGATTCAACCCGGACGAATTCATCCGGATCCTCAATATCCCAAGGCCGCTCGTCCCGGTAATGCTCTGCCCGGTTGGATACGCAGCGGATACGCCAATGCCAAAGATACGGTTCAGAACAGAGGATATCCTTCTTTGAAAATGGCAAAACGGGGTGTCCACCTCGTGAACCATCATGATAAATCACGGACCATCGAAATAGAAATAGTCAATCCCGCGACATCGTGATGATCGATCCAGGCCATATACCGAAGAATAATCACCCGATAACCAACAATAGTACCACTGACCAGTGATGTCAACAATCATCCGCACCCGCCCGGACTTGCCGTCCGGAATCCCCGTGGAACGACCCCGGGACCGGTTCATTGATGCTCTTGGAATAGGGTTCTTTCTCTGGTTTACCGGGTATATCGCATCCATTATCCTTTATTTTTCGGTCCCTGCCGAATTACTCGGGTGGATCCTTTTCGCCCTGTTCACACCGGTGATCATCATCATCACCGCGATAAGATTCAGGAAAAGGTCATTATCCTTCAGATATTATGGGCTGGTGTCAGTCACATGGACAATGCTTGCAATTGTGTTTGATTTCCTGTTCATTGTATTGCTCTTTCACCCTATCAATTATTACCACCCAAGCGTGTTCGTTTATTACCTCGTCACGTTCCTTGTCCCCTTCATTGCAGGAATAATGTACCGGTCACGATCATAACGAATGACGAAGCGTGGCCTGGATTAAAGAGCTGAACTTCATCCCATGCAGAAGAATGGTCAGGATATCCATCGGGATCTCCGGCATCAGGCCTTTCATGGAAAATCGATACAGGGATCTGTATTCTCGGGCACACAACGCCGTATCCGCCTGACTGCAAGGAGCCACCCCTTAACAAAACCATGTTTCTCTAATGCGAGTATCGCATAGCGTGAGCAGGACGGGTGAAACCGGCAGTATATCCGGTGATGACGGTTATAGCCCCGTCCCAGTTTCCCGTGCCATACATCGCGGATTAGCATAATGGAGATCAGGACAAACGGGTTTGGCTTAATCACTACACATAATACCCGATTGAGCAATATAAAACCTGATGGTACAGGAATACAAAAGAACCTGTTATGCCTGTGAAAAGGTCTGGCATTCCCTTAAATCCCGTGAAGATACGATAAGAGCAGGTGCGTCTGCTGAAGGAGCCGGTTTTGGACGACCCGGTGGATCCGCCCAGTCCTGCACATATTGCGGAATGTGTGGCGGGTCAGTGATTACGATGGGAAATCATGGTGCAAATGGTCAGAAGAATGAACTCGATCGCCTCCGTACCTGCCCGTATTGCGGTTCCCATAATTATTTTGAAGAAGTCCTTGAGCAGGAAGTCCCGGATTACGTGGAGAGCTGACGAAGCCGTGTTTTATTGACCGCGCCATTTCAAAAAAACAAGGCCGCGGTCATTTTATCAGAGGACTGTTCATGGCATGATCTCTGGGAAAATACGCGTAATAATGGAGTTTATTCCGGGAAATGGGTGCGAATACGCCATAACTGCCCCCTGCGAATATGCGGGAAAATTTTGCCTCTGGCGAAACCTGATCATGAGTGATAAAAAGAATGATACGTTCATTTATTGAACTAACATGAATTTATGCGATTTTTTTCGTCAGAATAAACTGTTATCTCTTTTGATCCTTCATCATTCCACGACCGGGTACTTCCATTACTTTCACCCTCCACCCTGCAAGACCTGATATAGCTGGCACACTCAGTCCTCCACACTCAGGAGTTGAGTGAACATGAGCATGACCACCGGGATGAAAAATGTGAGCGTCCGATGGAGAAAAGCATCGCGGGCATTATCGATTGACGACCAGAAATATGGGATACGTCTTGCTGAAGCACTTGAACGGCATAAGGGTCCTGAATATGCAATGTTTGACGACCCTCTTGAAGCATCAGTATTTTTCCTTCTTATCGAGATGATGAAGGAGAAAGAGAAAGGCCAGATGGCGTCACCAACGGAAAAATCCCATTAGTCCGGGTTACTACACATGCATGATGGTTGGACAGGGCACTATTTACCCCGAAATGTTGTCACTGCAACGTTTCAACACGTCCTCACCTCCCGGCGGAGTCATCGTTGCGAATGTCACCTGCCAGCAGGATGAGTATTTTTTTAAAAATCCCCGCCAGAGAGAGATAAACGAAAAAATCCTGTTCCAGGCCCACCCTTATTCAAAAAGTATGCGGAATGACAACGACACGACTGGGTCAACGGGTACAATAACAATTTTAAGAGGAATACCGTATATGCCATTCCCCCAGTCGTCCATAAAGACGATGACATTGCCAGTATAACCTTATTCCCCGATGGTATCAAGAAGAAAAATATCATCTATCCGGACATTGAAAAATTTAGCCATTCTTGCAGCAAGGATTAACGAGGGGTCATATTTTCCGTTCTCGATGGCGAGGATCGTCTGGCGTGTGACACCGACTTCGTTTGCCAATGCCTCCTGTGATAGGTCATGCATCGCCCGGTAAACTTTTATCCTGTTCTTCATCGTTACGCCCCGTATTTTTTGTTATAATAGAGGGAGAGTATCACGTAGAGGACAATGATTCCGCACAGCAGGACCAGGAGACGGAATCCAAAGATACCCAGTGGCCTGTTGAAATGTCGTACACCTTCTCCCAGAGCTTCAATAATAATCCAGAGTGCAAAGAGGAAGAGACCGATCCACGTGAACTGAAGGGTACGTAACGCCGTAATTTCTGTGATCTTCTTCGTCCGCTCGTCCTCGACAACTTCGTGAATATACATTTTCGTGAGGTAAATTCCAAGGATTCCGAGGACAATGGCAAGGACACAGGGCAACGGATCAGAGATTTCTACTGACAGCCAGAATATTGCGACCTCAAAAAAGGCCACAGCGGCCACACACAGGTAAAAAGAATTTCGCTTCATGATCACTCCCGGGGCATACCGATTCCTAACACAGGTATCTTATCTGGAGTTGACACGCAACAGGTAAATAACCTGATACCTGGATGTCAGGCAGGGAGGCACACCCATGGGACCATTGACCACTTCACTTTTATTGATTCCTGACAGTTATTCCTGTTCTGGTAAAGAAGCATCCGGTGGTCTGCCCTGGTACCGTGTTCTACGCAGGAGGTCACGGTTCATCACATCCGGGAATGTGCACCCTGCTTAAAAAACCGGTTCAACTTCCAGGCACTTCCCGTGCAGAAATTAAACATATGCGCTAACCCTGTCTGGTTCAACGGCGGGACCCACCAGGGTTACGACTCCCCCCTGGTCGTAGATATCTCTTCATTCCCCTGGCTTTCCTGTATGAGCCCGTTGAAGAGACGCGTAGACCCCGATTACACAAAATATCGTGAACAGGATAAACGCATATTGCACACTCCGGGCAATAGCCGGGTAATATTCAGGGGTGATCTCAACATGGCCAATCACAACAGCAAAGATCATCGTGGCAATACCCATGGAGAGCATCTGGCCAAGGAGTCTCATGGTACCAACAATCCCTGACGCGACACCGTAATATTTCTTTTCGACCGCGCACATAATCGCATTCGTATTCGGGGAAGTGAAAAATCCAAAACCGGTCCCGATGAGCACGAGGGCACCGATGATGTACCAGAGCGGAGTCATATCATCAATGAACGCAAGCAGAAAAAGTCCGAATGCCGACAATCCCATGCCAATCGATGCAATGACACCGGGGTCGATCCGATCTGACAGTTTTCCTGAAAACGGGGAGACGACCGCCTGCATCACCGGGGCTGCCACCAGGGTCAGACCTGCGAGTACCGGAGAAAATCCACGGGAATACTGAAGGTACAGGCTCAGCAGAAAGGAGACCGCATAGGTCGCGCTATAATTAATAAGGGCGGCCAGGTTGGAATAGGCAAACACCCGGCTGCTGGTGAACAACCGGGTTTCCAGTACTGGAAATTCTCTTTTATGCTCGTAGCGGATAAATATGACGGCACAGCACACGCCGGCCACAATCAGCATAATACCTGCCGGATCCGGGAGTGTTGTGAACCCCAGCATGACTGCGACAATGGAGAGGGCATACATCACCGAACCTGCACCATCAAACGGTTCATTTCTGCAGTCTGCCCACTCTGCTTTCAGTTTCCAGAGGATAAGTGCGATGGCAAGGATGCTGATTGGGACATTGATATAGAAAATACTCCGCCAACCAAAATGTTCTGTCAGAATGCCGCCCAGGAAAGGTCCGATGGATAGCCCGATATAAACGGCGGTAATGTAGATCCCAAGTGCTTTGCCACGTTCACCAGGTGGAAATACCGAGGTCAGGATCGCCACCGCAGTGCCAAAGATCATGGAGCTGCCGATCCCCTGGAGGACTCTGATCATGATAAGCATCCCGGAAGATTCCACGAGGGTCATGACAAACGATGCGGCAGCAAAGATGCCAATCCCAATGAGAAATACCCGTTTCCTTCCATAAATATCTGCTATTTTTCCAAAAGGAACAAGAAAAATTGCTGATGCCAGCAGGTATGCAGTCGACACCCAGGATAGTGCGATCGCGTCCATGTGAAATTCGGCACCGATAACCGGAAGGGCAATATTGACCGCCGACCCATCAAACGGCGTAATAAAGCCGGCAAGGATCGCAATCAGGAGGACAACACCTTTTACGCCAGGTGATGCAATGGTGGCTGGTATGCAGGACAAGCCCGGCCGGTGTTGAGTCGTGGCTGGTATCGCATTTCCGGTCGTCATTTCCACCCCTGAAAAATCAATATTCTCAGATTATCATCCGGGTGGATTGAATGTTATATCTTCTGAAAATATCATGGCAGGATCACCATGGAATCACCGGGTTCCAAGCGGCCTGACCCTTCATTGGTAGTGGCAGAGTCCGAAAAAATTGGACTAACAAGTACGCCAGTCGGGAGTATAAACAAATCCGGCACATTTATACCGATCAATGTCACCATCCCGACTTGACAAGGGGGGGTATTTTTACTGCAATTATTTGATTCTGGTGACTCGTGGCAGGAATTCGCAATGACCCGTTCAGATCGGAGCTGGGTCTTCTGCCTGCTTTGCAGGGCAAAAATTACAGATTGAATAAAATACTTCTTTTTCCTTGTCACGGATAAGGCAGTAATAGTCCACGCCCCTCGCTTCAACTTTGAACCCTCCGGGAAACGGCATCCCGACAGGGTGACCGGGCTTATCCAGGACGAACATCGTAAACGCGGAGATCAGGTAATAAAACAGACGCATTTTAGGGTTGCGAAGATAAACGTTCCGGTCAGACTGGTCATCCCATGAAAAACAGCCATCAGGGATGATCTCACAGAACTCGCGGAAGGTCACGGGGTCACGGATGGGTCCGGATAACGGGCGGGACACCTTTGAGCGGTGCATCAGGAGCAGGGCATGGTGCATACCAAAGAGCTGTTCGGTAAAGTAGGGGCTGATCGCCCCCCGGTAAGGGGAGGGAAGTTTTCTGATCTCATTTTGTAACCGTCCCCCGATCAATTGCAGATCAAAATTAGAATAGTACCCGATTTCTTCGGCAAGTATATCCAGAAGATCCACTTTGGTTGTCGCAGAACTGATCCGGAGTGCAGTTGTGCGGATCAATGTAGTTTCTGTTGGAAACTGTTCCATCAGTTGTGATACCCGGGCGTCTGGATTCATTCAGAGATACTACATTTCTGTACGTAATGGCCAAAAACCCAGCTGATCATACATGAATGCCGTTACGAGTCAGACGCCTGTCCCGGACAACAATTGTTCAGAATACCGGCCTGTCAGGTACAGGTTGCAGGAAAAACGGTCAGAAAAAAAGCGGAGTGAGTAGTCAGTCATGTATGAGTGTAATGCCCCGGGCACATACACGGGGGAGCATTATGCTCCACCCCGGCCGTCGTCTGTGGCGACCCGCATCGAAACAGCATAATTTTTGAGGCTTTCCTTCATACATTCAGGGTCATCCCTGTGCTTCTCAATAATCGCAACAATTGCACTTCCTGCGATGGCTGCATCGGCTCCAACCCGGTATAGATCAATTGCATGGGCCGGGGTAGCTACACCGAAACCAACCGCCAGTGGCATGCTCGTTTTTTTGCGTATATCACGGACGATTGCGGTGGCCCCGGCAGGCAGGGTGGGTAAGACCCCGGTAACACCCATGTGCGAGACCAGGTAGAGAAATCCTTTCGCATTTTCAAATATCCGGTTCAGCCGCTCCGGCGAAGTCGTCTCACAGACCATAAATACCTGGTCAATACCAGTCTTTCCTGCCACCTTCATCACGGGACCGGACTCCTCAACCGGCATATCGGCAATCAGTATCCCATCGACACCGGCGGCATCAGCCTCACGGTAGAACCGGGAGATCCCGCGGTGGAGCACGATGTTGTAATACGTCAGGAGTACGACCGGCACCTGGGAATACTGCCTGATACGGCGGACAATTTCAAATACCATCTCCGGGGTCGCACCTCCGCAAAGAGCACGGAGATCCGCCCGCTGTATCGTGGGTCCGTCCGCAACGGGATCTGAGAACGGGACGCCTAACTCGATAATATCCGCACCACCTTCAATGAGGGCACAGGCTGCCGCAACACAACGTTCGAAATCCGGGTCTCCCGCAACGATGAACGCGATGAACAACGGCCTTCCGGCAGACGAAAAGGCCTCCTGTATCCGGGTCACGGGACACCACCCTGTAACGACGCCACCCCGGCAACATCCTTATCGCCCCTCCCTGACAGGTTGATGACAACGATATCATCCCGGGAGAGATCATCCTTCATCTGTATGGCCGCAGCCACCGCATGGGCCGACTCCATGGCCGGGATGATCCCTTCCCGCCGCGGGAGATAGCGGAACGCTGAAAGGGCATCGCTATCATTCACAGCGATATAGTTCACCCTCCCGGCATCTTTGAGCATGCTGTGTTCAGGGCCGACACCCGGGTAATCGAGACCGGCAGATATACTGTGAGTCTCCCTGACCTGCCCGTTTTCATCCTGTAATAGGTAGGAAAATGCCCCGTGGAGTACGCCGGGGCTGCCCCCGCAGAGTGTAGCCCCATGTTCACCGCTCATGAGACCATGACCCCCGGCTTCCGCACCGGTCATTGCCACAGGGTCCCTGATAAACGGGTGAAACAACCCGATCGCATTTGACCCGCCCCCAACGCAGGCGATGAGATGGTCCGGGAGCCGCCCTTCCGCCTTCATCGACTGCTTTCTCACTTCACGACCGATAACCGTCTGGAAATCCCGGACCATCAGGGGGAACGGGTGAGGGCCGACAACGGACCCGATCAGGTAGTGCGTATCGCATGCGTTCCCTACCCAGTCACGAAGGGCTTCGTTCACCGCGTCTTTTAAGGTCCTTGACCCGGTACTGACCGGGATGACCTTTGCACCCATCAATTCCATCCGGAAGACGTTCAACATCTGGCGTGCGATGTCATCCGTCCCCATGTAGACCTCGACAGGAAGGTTCAGCATTGCCCCTGCAATGGCCGTTGCCACACCGTGCTGACCAGCCCCGGTCTCGGCAATCAGCCGCTTTTTACCCATGTATTTTGCCAGCAATGCCTGCCCCAGGGTATTATTCAGTTTGTGAGCCCCACCATGGAGGAGGTCCTCCCGCTTAAGATAGATCCTTGCCCCAAGGTCTTTGGACATATTCGGGCAATAGGTGAGGGGTGTCGGCCGGCCGGCATAATTTTTCAGGTAGTGGTTGAGTTCCCGGACAAATTCCCTGTCCCGTGAAATTTTGCGGTATGACACTTCGAGTTCAATAAGCGCAGCCATCAGTGCTTCAGGGACGTATTGCCCTCCGAACTGGCCAAACCTGCCAGATTTTACCACCATTCAGCACCCCTTCGCAGCCTGGATAAAGGCGTTAACGAGTTTATCGTCTTTTATTCCCGGGGACTTCTCAACCCCTGATGCAACATCCACCGCATAGGGCCGGATTCTTTCGATTGCATCCCTCACATTACCGGGGTTGAGACCTCCTGCAAGTATCACGGGGATCTCCGACCGCCCGACCACATCGCGGGCATAGGTGGGATCATACAACCGGCCTTTTCCATGGCTGTCATCAATAATCACCGCGTCACAGTCAGCCGGGATGGATTCCCCCCTCCCAATCACCCGGATCAAATGGGTTTTTACGCCATGGGGAAACGAGAATGGATGAGATATCTGGATTGCAGAGGGGTGCAACTCCAGCATCTTTGCCATCTCATACTCAGACGTGGTGTGACTCACCGCCACGGTCGCAGTGAACGGACCAAGGGCATCAAAGATCTCACGTGCCCGTTCCGGAGTCACCACCCGCGTTGACATTCCGCCTGAAAACACCACGACCCCGATGGCATCTGCACCGGCAGCCTCTGCCTGGAGCGCATCCCGTACAGTAGTTATGCCACATATTTTTACGCGAATACGAACCCCTCCAGTGCTTTTTTCGGGCTGGCTGATGCCATGATCGAGCTTCCGATAAGGAAGGCATCGCAATACCGCCCGAGGTACCGTACATCAAACGGCCAGTTTATACCACTCATCGAGATGATTGTAAGACCTTTCCTGCCCATTTTTTCAGATATCAGTTTCGTCGTGGTAAGATTAGTTTCCATGGTTCTGAGGTTCCGGTTGTTAATTCCGATCAGGGTGGCCCCGGATCTGACGGCTATTTGAATCTCGTTACAGTAATGGACCTCTACCAGTGGTTCGATGCCCCACATCATACAGAACCTGACAAATTCCGGCAGGCGGTCCCCAAGTACCCCTGCAATCAGGAGTACGGCATCTGCACCAAGCATCCTCGTCTCCACGATCTGCCGTTTGTCGATGATAAAGTCCTTCCGCAGCAGTGGAATGGCAGAAACCTTCCGGATACGTGAAATATTCTTTGTGCTGCCTTTGAACCAGAAAGGTTCGGTGAGGACCGACAGTGCGACAGCACCTCCTTCTGTCATCAGGCGTGCCAGTTCCTCCGGCTCACCGCTACTCCTGATACAGCCCGCCGATGGGGATGAATACTTAATTTCTGCAATAACTGCATTCCGGTCTTCAGCGGTATGTATTGCCTGCTGCAGTCGCCCGGGTACTTCGGGACCGGCTGACCGGATACCGGAGATCTCCGGTAGCATTGCTACTCTTTCCACGGTCCGTTCTACTATTTCATCAAGTATCATGCCGCACTCCCGGTCGCATCGATGAGAGCATGGAGCTTTTCCATCGCCCTTCCGCTGTCAATGGATAGTATCGCCTCAGTGATGCCTTCCTGTATCGAGGCGGTCCTTCCTGCTGTATAAATTGCCGCACCGCTGTTGAGGAGGACAATCTCCCGGTGAGATCCTTTTTCACCCGACAGGACATCGGTAAGGATCCTTGCATTTTCTTTTGCGTCTCCCCCTTCGATATCTCCGGATTTCGCCTCCTCAAACCCGTAATCGCTGCACCGGATTATCCGGTCGGTAATCTGGTTACCGGATAGTTCGGTCACCTGGGTCTCTCCGGTCGTGGTGATCTCATCAAGTCCTGCACCATGGACGACCATGGCGCGTGCAGTGCCGAGCTGCCTGAGGACTTCTGCAAAAACCCGGGTAAGTGCAGGGTGATATACCCCGATCAACTGTGCGTCTGCCCCGGCCGGGTTTGTCAGAGGACCGAGAAGGTTAAAGATGGTCCTGATCCCGATCTCGCGTCGTGTGACCGCAACCCTTTGCATTGCAGGATGATACAGCGGGGCATACAGGAAGACAATGCCGATATCCCTGATCATCTGGTTGTTCCGGAATGGTGGAACAGACAGGTTTACCCCAAGTGTTTCAAGTACATCGGCCGAGCCGCAACGGCTCGAGACACTCCGGTTCCCATGTTTCACTACGGGTACTCCTGCACCGGCTGCGACAAACGCAGCGGTAGTACTAATATTGAAACTAGCCTTCCCGTCACCTCCGGTTCCGCAGGTATCAAGGAGATGACCGGGATAACCACGGCATACTGGTACCGCCAGGCCCCTCATTACCTGGGCAAATGCCGTAATTTCACCGACAGATGGCCCTTTAACCTGCATTGCAGTCAGGAATGCACCAATTTGCGCACCTGTTGCCTCCCCTGCTACGATCTCCTTCATGACCGTCCCCGTCATGTGCGGGCTGAGATCCTGTCCAACTAACACCGTGTTGATCGCCTGCCTGATCACCAGGTCCTGGTTCATGCTTTCACCCCGTCGCCATAAAGGAAATTACGGATGATAGCCATTCCGTTCTGGCAGAGAATGCTTTCAGGGTGGAACTGGACCCCCTCAACCGGGTAATCCCGGTGGCGAACACCCATCACATATCCATCATCGAGACTTCGTGCCGTGACTGTTAGGGACCCGGGCAATGATTCCGGATCAACAACCAGGGAATGGTACCTTGTAGCCACAAACGGGTTTTCGATGCCCTTGAAAATTCCCTTTCCATCATGGTTAATCAGAGATGTTTTCCCGTGCATCAGGTGGTAGCCCTGCACAACCGAAGCCCCGGCCTGATGACAGATTGCCTGGTGGCCCAGGCAGACACCCAGTGTGGGAACAGACCTGGATATCGTCTTTAGTGCCTGGAGACACAGCCCCGACCCTTTCGGGTGACCGGGTCCGGGGGACAGGATCACCCGGTCGGGCGAAATTTTCTCGAGAGTTTCAGGCCTCGCATCAGATTTTACAACCACCGGGTCTGCCCCAAGCGCCCCAATCAGCTGGACGAGGTTATACGTAAAACTGTCATAGCAGTCAATGACCAGTACGTTCATGCCAGTCCACCTGCCAGGCGGATGGCCAACCGCATCGCCTCTGCTTTGTCATTTGTCTCTATCCATTCTTTCGACGGACATGAGTCGGCCACAATACCTGCACCTGCCTGGACAGAGGCAATTCCATCCTTTACATCCGCGGTCCTGATAGCGATCGCAAATTCCAGCTGATTATCAAACCCGATGTAGCCAACAGCACCGGCATACAGCCCCCTGGGTCCGGGTTCAAGCTCATCAATGATCTGCATGGCCCTGACCTTCGGGGCTCCCGTTACGGTCCCGGCTGGAAAACATGCCAAAAACCCGTCAAAGCGATCCGCATCATCCCTGAGCGTTCCGGTAACCGTTGAAACGATATGCTGGACATGGGAATATTTACCGATTTCCATGAACCGGGGTACCCTGACTGAGCCATAGGTGCAGACGCTCCCTGCATCATTCCTTGCGAGGTCAACCAGCATGACATGCTCGGCACGTTCTTTCTCATCGCGGAGGAGCTCGATGGCCAGTTCCGCATCTTCTTCCGGGGTGCACCCTCTTTTACGCGTACCGGCAATCGGAACGGTGGTTAAATTTTTTCCTTCTACGCGGACAAGCATCTCCGGACTGGCACCGACAACTGCATGACCGGGAAAATCAAGAAAATACATGTAAGGGCTGGGATTTACTTCCCTGAGAGCACGGTACAGGGCAATGGGTTCCTCCGTAAATGGGAATTCTTCTTTCCTTGAAATGACGGCCTGAACGATCTCTCCTTCCCGGATATATTTTTTTACAACTTTCACAGAACGGATAAATTCATTCCTTCCCTGTCCAGGAACCGGTATTCTCCCATGTTGGGCGTGGGGCGTGGTTCCTTCAGGGTGAGGTCTGGAATGTACCGTATGTTCATGATCACCGGGATGCGTTGTCCTGGAGGTTTTGTAACCAGTCTGGTCACCTGCCCGTTGAGTTGCGCCGTTCGCTACAATTCCGTTCGCGACAGCAGGCGGGGCCGCCAGGTATCGCCGGACAAATTCAAGCCGTTTTCGCAGGGCGGAACAATGGCGCTCATATTCCCTGCCAGGTTCAATTCCTTCAGTAATCACGGCATTACTGATGAGAGACAGGGTACTGTTCCTGTGGTCAAAGACAATGCATTCCGTGCACAGCATGAACTCGGCGAGAGGAGATTCGGTGCATGGCGGGTACCTGCTTGTCCCGGTTCCCGGAATGGTTAAAAACACCAGGTCATAGGAAAAATACCCTGCAAAGCCTCCCGAAAAACGAATGCACGGGGGTGGCAGGTACGTAAAGATTCCGGATATCTGCTTCATTATTTCGATGGCATTCGCCCCGGAAACATCTTTTACCAGGCTGACAAGGTGAGGGTCACCCGTAATACTGGTGGTACCACCGATTGAGATCCGGAGTACCGGTAAAATTCCAAGGAATGAATATGACTCTGCCTGTATACCCCGGTCCATCGATTCAAAAAGAAATCCCCGGCCAGATGTAGTACCCTGACGACCAGTTGCTTCAGACTCATCAGTGAGTCCTTTATAGAGGTCAACGGGCGATATCCCTGTTTGGGGAATGGTGATACACAGCGGAATAATGGCAGGTTTTAATGATTCGTCTGCCAGCCTGCAAAAATCAGCCTTTGTCAGGCTGATGCCATCATCTGTTCCGCCGGATATCACCATTCCACCGGCATCACCTCTACGTGGCAGTACCCCGGATTTTTCGGGATCCGCACGGTTCGTATCTCCTGTTGTGAGGGGAGGTTATTCATGTATGTTCTATTGAATTTGCATTAATAAATACATTACTGTAATTTTTTGTACATTGTTGTCTTATATTTTCCTTATTGTACACCAGGATTATGACCCCACTATAATGTTTATTTTAGAAATACAAGGATATTTGAGCCTGAATGATGACGTGGGCGGACCCAATACATTTGCTTTGCTTGTGTTGTCTCAGCGCCCGGAACGAATATTGTCACCCGGGGACGCAGGAGCCGATAAGGGGTACAATCATCCCGGTGGCTGCGGTATTCGATCGACTAAAACCTCCGGTATTTATCCTTGTGTAAACCAACAAATAAGGATTTTAACGGTGTATTCATTAGAATCCGTAGGAAATCCTAATTAAATAGAGATATGCCGATCCATGGGGGATCCTTTCATCCGATTGTCCCTAACGGGTCAGCAACAGGATTGTTTTTTGTCCATTCCGTAACATAATTGTACAAGAATTTTCCCTGGGGGATCCAAAAAGTATGCCAGATAAACGTTATGTACACGGATATTCGACCCGCGAATCGGAACGGCTCGCTGACCAGGCAGAGACGCTGACCTTTCTCCTCCACAACGATACCCGGTATCCTGCAGGGTCCCACGTGCTGGAAGCAGGCTGCGGTACCGGGGCCCAGACAATAATTCTCGCAAAAAACAGCCCCGGAGCACTGATTACTTCGGTTGACCTGTCAGATGATTCCCTGCAACAGGCTGAAAAGAAGATCCGGCAGGAAGGGATCACGAACGTGACATTCCGTCAGGGTGATATTTTCCAGCTCCCGTTCGCTCCGGGAAGTTTTGACCATATTTTTGTCTGTTTCGTGCTGGAGCACCTTGACCAGCCGGGGAGGGCACTCAGACAACTCCGTCCACTCCTGAAAGAAGGTGGTACCATTACGGTGATCGAAGGGGACCACGGTTCCACCTTTTTTCACCCTGATCACGAGGATGCCCGGCGGGCAGTGCAGTGCCTCGTGCAACTCCAGCAACAGATGGGCGGCAATGCCTTAATCGGGAGGGAACTCTTCCCACTGGTCAGCGGTGCCGGATTCAGGGAGGTCCATGTCTCCCCCCGGATGGTATACGTGGACGCCTCCCACCCGGCTCTTGTGGAAGGATTTACAAAACTGACCTTTACTGCGATGGTGCAGGGAGTTGGCCCGGAAGTCATAAAACAAGGTCTGATGAGCTCTGATTCATGGGTACGCGGAGTCAGGGCCCTCTACCGAACCGCGGAGCCTGACGGCGTCTTCTGTTACACATTTTTCAAGGCAACCGCCAGAAAATAAACCATGAGAGATGAAATGAAGTGCTCTGTTATTCTCGCACACCCTCATCCTGGAAGTTTCAATCACGCGATCGCAGAAATGGTCACCGGCACTCTCCGGCAGAATGGCCATGAGGTATGCTTCCATGATCTCTATGCGGAGGGATTCGATCCGGTACTGCCCCGTGACGAGATCCCGCGTGGTGCAGTTCTGCCGGATAACATCGCCCGGTACTGTGCTGAAATCGCCGCAGCCGACGGAATCACCTTCGTCCACCCTGACTGGTGGGGGATGCCGCCTGCGATCCTGAAAGGCTTCATCGATCGTATATTCCGGCCCGGTATTGCATACCGGTTCCAGGAAGATGATTCCGGGGAAGGCATTCCTATCGGCCTCCTCCGGGCAAAGGCCGTACTGGTCCTCAACACATCCAATACTCCGTCTTGCCGGGAACAGGAGGTATTTGGCGATCCGCTCGAAAGGCTATGGAAAGACTGTATATGCGGTTTTTCGGGAGTCCCGCTCTGTCATCGGCGGATGTTTGGCGTGATCGTCACAAGTAGATCCGAACAGAGGATTCAGTGGCTCGAAGAAGTGCAGGAACTGGTCAATGATCTCTTTCCCAGCGATACCAGCTGACTGCCAGGCGATCTTTTTTGCCTGGGCCCACCGTATCTTCGAATCCGGCGAATGAATTCATGTCACCCGAACGTATTTATTTTCCCGAAAACCTTATGATCTGTATCGCTATTGTTGAAGGTGACCCGCCCCATATCCGGGGCATTTTCGATGATAATTGCCCTGGCATCATTGTTACCTGACCGGTACGCTAAAATCAGTCTGCCGACAGACGAAGGAGAACTCATAGATAGATAGAAATCTGCTCCACCATGCCAGTGGTGGTGGTGCAGTCCAGATATTGCAGGTCATTTAAGGATGTTCCCGTACCGATCCCCTCGCATATGAAGCGGCGATACCGATCAGACCGAGTATGAAAAAAACCGCAAATGCGATATTGACACTCTGTTGCAGTTCGGGATACACCCCGGGAGTGATACGGACGGTCCCAATCACCGCGGAAAATACGAGCATCGCGATCGCCAGGCTGATCATCTGGCCGATGGCCCTCATCGTTGCGACCATGCTGGAGGCAAGCCCCAGGTACCGCACCTCCACAGAACTCATAATCGCGTTGGTATTCGGCGATGAGAAGAGGCCATATCCAAGACCAAGAATTAAAAGCCCTGCAATAATGATTACAACCGGTGTTGTTGGGGAAAGTAGCATCAGGACCCCGAGGCCGGCGGTGGTGATCGCCATGCCGGCAGTTGCCAGGATCCGGGGCTCAACCCTGTCAGAGAGGTGGCCGGCAGCCGGGGAGACGATCATCTGAACGACAGGCTGGGCGAGCAGTATCAGGCCCGTTGTCTCTGCATCGATACCACGGTTGTACTGGAGGTACAGGCTGAGGAGAAATCCGACGGCAAAGACCATTGCATAGTTGATCAGGGCGGCGATATTCGAGAAGAGAAATACCGGCCTCTTCCGGAACAACGAGATCTCGACCATCGGTGCTGGTACACGGAGCTCCCACCAGATAAACAGGGCAAGGACAATAAGACCGGACACGACCCATAGGATCCCCGAACAGGTGGGCAGCAGGGTGAGACCATAGATACACCCAAACAGCATCACGCTGTACAGGGCTGCACCGGCCAGGTCGAAGTGTTGTTCACCCCCACCAGTCCATTCCCCTGGAATAAACAGTACCGTGAGCACAATCACCAGGAGTGCAAGGGGGATGTTGACCAAAAATATGGCAGGCCAGCCAATGTTGTACGTAAGGACCCCCCCGATGAATGGTCCGAGGGAGAGGCCGGCGTAGACCGTTGCCGTGATGATCCCGATCGCACGCCCTCGTTCCCCGGGAGGAAAGACCGATGTGACAATCGCAATCGAGGTTGAGAATACCATCGCACCCCCGAGGGCCTGGATCACCCTGGCCGTGATAATGATGCCCCCGGACCACGAGATAGCAGCAAGTAATGAGCCGATTGCAAAAAGGACATTCCCGAGGAGGAAAAAACGCTTGCGCCCGTACATGTCGGCAAGTTTTCCAAACGGGACGATGCAGATCGCTGCCGTCAGCAGGTATGCCGACGTAACCCAGCCAAGGGTCACCGCATCAATCCCAAACGATCCGCTGATGGCCGGTAATGCGACATTCAGGGATGAGACGGTATAGGGGACAAGAAAGGAAGCAAGTGAGGCGACCACCAGGATTATCCGTTTCTCACGAGCCCCGTTCATCTGAGAAGATGTTGGGTGCAGGGGTTGATGAGGATTTTTGTCTGTCAGGTCATAGTTCTTACCAATTACTGCTTCCCTGATAGGATCCCCAACAGGTCAGCAGTCTGAATTATCTGATAATGAGCAGGTCTTCGCACAACATGGCTTCACTGAAAACCTGTTTCACCACAATGAACCACGGGACACGCGGTTTTACCCGACAGCCGGTTCCTGTGTATTCCGACCCGAAAAGGAGGGAATCCTGGTAGGGAATCCACCAATAAAAGAAACCGCATCTATCCTGATCAGGATGAATAGAAGATTCCGGGTCTTCCATGAACGGCATGGGATCAGAAACCCGGGAATCCGGTATTTAAGCTGATTTATTCCCGGTTCAGCTCTCCGGACCATCCTTTAGCAAATGACCGCGAAATCATCCGGGACATGCCGGAACATCCTCGTTAAGGAAAATGTGAATCATTCGTCACATTACTTCTCCGTCACAGTACCGGTGACCTTTTTTGCCACCCGGGTCTTCCTAATACTATGGAGATGGACTGATGGACCAGACCTCAAAAATTCAGGCGATCGAATCGACGATACGGGAGATGAACAGGTGTTGGACGGAAACATGGAGTGAGACACGTTTCAGGGAATATATTCATCCCGATGCAGTGGCGATTGTCCCAACCATCCCGGGTCGTCTTGAAGGGCGTGATGCATATGTTGCCGGGTGGCGGGGTTTTGTCGAATCAGCAATCATCGACGTATGGGAAGAGAGCGGTCACCGAATCCTGATCTATGCATCAGGGAGCTGTGCGGTGGCCACGTACCTGTTCTCCATCTCGTTTACCATCGGCGGGCAGCCGGTAACGATGAAAGGAAGGGATATGCTCTTCCTGGTTTGGGAATCGGGACGCTGGCTCGTTGTCGCTGACCAGTTCTCACCGGAGCCCCCGAATCAGTCGTGACAGGGGGAATAAAACCCTGCGGTCCGGATTGGATAACCGGATGAATAAATGGATTTGCAATGGAATCTTTTTGCACCCGGGCCCGCCTTAACCGGTTATGGTCAGGAGGGAACAGGTCAAAAAAATAGCACCGTTCTCAATAATGGTATGACTCTGCCGGATTACTCCCACTCAATTGTTGATTAACATAGAATTCAGCGTTAATCAGGACCCCCGGACAACTGGGCAAGTTCGTTGAGCACCACGCTCCACTGGTACGGTTTATTGATGTAACTTAATGCACCGGCCTTTACGGCCTCCTCGATATGGGCAACCTGCCCGTCCGCAGATATAACAATAATTTTTGCGTGGGGATTTATTTCTTTAATTGCCCTGATAGTCCCGATACCGTCCAGTTTCGGCATGATCATATCGACGATGACCAGATCCGGTTTTGTCCTGGAATACTCCCTGACCCCTTCTTCTCCATCGCCTGCATCACCAGCAATCTCATACCCTCCTTTAATGAGGATTTTTTTCAAAATATCTCTCGCATATTCGGCGTCATCAATAATCAGGACCCGCGGCATATGAACGAGTATTCTGCCTTCACATCGTATAAATCTTCTTTACCAGGTCTGTCCCGGGAAAACAATTTGGCGGGAGAGAATAATGAGAAGGGGTATCCCAGGTCCCCATGCAGTAAGATAGCTTCTTCTGCTTTCGCGAAAAAATTCCCACCTGATTTCCCCTGATGCAGGAAAACAGTTAGAATTCAAAGAACCGGTCAAAAAGAGGCCATGTCCTTTGCTTCCCACCTCGTATATCCTTTCCTGACAAGCCCGTATGCGGGAATACCAAGGAATAGTGCGGCAATGCCAAAATATGGGTTGATAAATGAGAGTGCAATCACCACCATGACCGGGACTCCGATAAGGAACAGAAAAGCGATGAGTACCCTCACATCATAGACGAGAATATTCGGAGTAAGCCCGGTCAGATAAATCGAAACAGAGAGGGCATACAATGAGACGGCCCCCCAGAGGACCATGGCAGGGATGAGGTACTGTACCATGCCGGTAATGATGGTAACGATCACGATGAATACAGCCGGGATCACCTGGAGCAGGGTAAATGTGCAGATCTTGCTCGTGATGAGCGTGGAAACACTGACCGGCAGACAGGCATAAGAACTGAAGGTGTCAAACGAGGTAATCCACGTATACATCGTCGCAGAGATGATCCCGGTAGTCACCGCAAATACAAGCAGGATCGCATAATCCGGGACGAGTGACTTCAACACCGAGAGGAAGAACCAGATCAGTCCGAGAGGGAGCAGAAACGAAAAGAGCACCTGTCCGATACCTCCGCCACTCCTCCAGAGGTCAATCAGGTCCTTTGCAGCCAGGGGCGGGGTCGGGAAGAATGATAATTTCCGTGTGAGCGGTGTTAAAAGGTTAATAAATCGTTTGGAAGTCCCCGAATATTCCGGCTTAAAAATCAGGACTGAAACCACGAACGGGATGATAACGAGAATACATGAGAGGAAAAATGATATCCATGTTGCGTTGCGGAGCAACTGGAGAGGGGGAAACAGGTCTCCCAGGCGGGTCCCGTATGACAGGAATGCCCATCCTGCCATGACCACGACTGCCGCAAATATCACGAGAAGAGCGGGTTTCGAGCGTGAATACACGGTAGAAAGAAAGAAAATCGCGGACAGCCCGAAGAGAAACGTCATCGTAAGACTTACAAAAAGGAGCAGCGGTAACATGGCGGGTACACCGATGAACGGAGATGCAACCGCAAATCCTAAAACGAACGGGAGAACCCAGAGGAACAGGTAGTACACGATGTCCTTGATGATAAACGTGGTAAAGATATACCGTTCAGAGAGAGGGAGGCTCCTTGCTGAATATGCAAGAAGGCTCATCTGCCCGAACCGACGGTTCATCACCTCGTTCCCGAGAAGTCCAAAGCCCCCGACCATCACCCCGAGGAGAAGGAAGACCCCAATCGTGACGAGAGCTAAGTCACCTGCCGGAAGGACCGCACGGAAAAGGGGGAGCAGAAAGGAACTCATGAAGACAATTCCAAAAATTAACACGGGGAAGAGGGCAAAACTGATGCTCCCAAACACGGTTGAATGGAGCCGCCACTCTTCTTTCATCATGCTGGTAAAAAGTTCAAATCCCAATCGTCACATCCCCTGGTGCTGGTTCATCTGTAAAACGGGCCCGTGCTCAGTCATATCTGTACCTGCGAAAAGAAGAACTCTGAAAGGTGCTGTTTTTTCCCGGAAAGCTCACTGATCGCCCCGCTATAGAGTAATTTACCATTATGCAGGATGGCAAACCCGGAACAGATCTCTTCCGCAATCTCGAGGATATGGGTTGAAATAAAAATTGTACCTCCGGATTTTACATAATCTGCAAGGTACCCTTTGACTTTCCGCTGCATGATCGGGTCAAAATTGATCAGGGGTTCATCGATGAGGGCCAGCACCGGTTTGTGCAGGAATGCCTGGGCAAACATCAGTTTTTGACGTGTCCCACGGCTGAGGTCTTTACACAGGACATCACGTTTGTCTTCGAATTCTAGGAAAGAAAACCACCATGCCGCCTTTTCTTCGATATCAGGTATCTTCCTGACGGCGCCGACGAAGGCGAGATATTCCATGGCCGAAAGGAAACTCGGCGGGGTTTCCTGTTCAGGAATAATACCCACCAGCTTGCGTACCCCGACAGGGTCGTTCACGACATCAAGCCCAAGCACAGTCGCCATGCCGGTTGTTGGCCGGATCTGACCGGTAAGCATCTTGATCATCGTGGTCTTCCCTGAACCGTTCGGGCCTAGCAGACCGAACAGGGCCCCCTGTGGCACAGACAAGGTAACATTATCCACCGCAGTGGTATTCCCGAACTGCTTCGTAAGGCCACTTGCTTCAATAACTGTAACCATTCCCGTTTCTCCTCCTGATCATGACAGTATACCGGTCCTGTGCACCAGCCGGGGTGTCCCGGGACCGGGGTCTGACCGGACCGAACAACTGGTGGTGTTCCAGGCAATCGTTTCGCATCACCGTTACCTGCTTTTGGTTGTGATAGTATATTGTGGTAACCCGGGGCCGGAAAACTTTGCAATCACCGGTTTTTTGGATCCCCCTGGATTGTCACATCCCTCATGGTCATGAAAAAAGACCATGAATACTCTTAATCAGGTACTCCCGGACAATCGATTTAGCGACGTTATGTCACTCCCCTGACTGAAGTGATCAGGTCATTGATCTTTTCATTCGAGGAGATCTCCGATTTATTAAGGACAACTTCCCCCATCACCCGGACTCCTTTTTTCCCAAGTGCAGATTTCATAATCGGAAGAGTATCTTTTGCCGAACTCCCGCAGGTTGCAAAAATAACGGCGGATTTCCCATCGCACCCTTTGAGGGCAGCGATTGCCCCATTGATCGCGGGTGTTGCTTTCCAGGCCCAGACAGGAGTTCCGATAACGATCAGGTCATACGACGATACATCGATCGTATCCGGAGTGATCGGATCACAGGCCTCTTTCCTTGCGCGGATACACCCGAGTGAGTAGGCAGTCAGCGTTGAATACTGATCCTTAGGCGTCACTTCAATAAGGTCTCCCCCACAGGCATCCCGGATTTTTTCCGCGATGCGACGGGTAACACCAGAATAGGAATGGTAGATGATACAGGTCTTCATGGTTCTCTCATCTTGTGTTTATTTTATTTATGTAAGCCATTCATACAGTGCCTTTGTCCGTATTCCCTGATACATGGCAAAAATAGTGTCTTTTGTCATACTGCTTAAGGTTTGTGATCCAGATGCCGATGACTACTACCGCTAATTACCACGGAAACAAAGCACCGGTTCTTTTATTAGGATTCTGCCGGAACTGTTGTCTTGTCATTCGCTTCCCGGAAAGGTATTGGTCGGCAGGACCATAGCCTTATCCGGAAAAAATCACCTGGTATCACACTTGCAGGGTGAATAATGCAATCTGAACCCGCAAAATCCCTTGAAGATCAACAGCTTGGTGGTAGTCCTCTCAACGGTGCAGCAATGAGTCAGGCAGGTGCGGTGTCGAAATTCCCTGGCTGGGTAAAACGCCCTGTTTCCGGCCCTACAGCAGGTCTGGTACCGGAGGGGTGCAGTGAATACACCTCGCCACGGGCTCGGATAACGATAAAATAGGGTCATATCGGAGACATTTTAAAATACGCTCATTTATTGACTTTTTTACCAAACTAACGAAATTCACGGCAGTACCAAGCCAATATCCCGGCACTTCCAGGAAGGGGTCGGGTAAATAGGCAGGGTAATGATTATCCCCGCTTATTTTTGTGATAAAGGGGCCGGAAAATGGAGGAATTTTTCCCGGGCTGAACTGGGCTGAAGGTTATCGTATCCTCGTTGTTTCCCAGGGTGTCATACCAACAGGATTGATGTGGCCAGATGAATTCCCGGACAGGGAAAAATCGTGTCCCTCGTCATACAATCTATTTTACGCCCTGGCAACGGCCCCGTTGTCAAACTCACCCAGGTGACCCTTCATCCGCAAACAAAAAACGGCCTGATTTCTGTCACGGTTCCTGGGTCCGGCGGCGTTTATAAAACGGCAGGGAACTGATGATGACCCTGATGATAACAACTTATCAGCTGCAGATCCATGAAGCCGAGCCATCTCATACAGGCAGCCCGCTTTTCGGGGTGAAGCTCAGGGGTTATCAGGGGATTGACCGGACGATCCGTTCCTTGTTCAGGAACCGGGTCATGGCGTTGACGGCCAGGAGAAGACCACCCGTGATGACGAGGATGAGACCTTCCCCGGCCCATGAAATAGTAAACCCCGGGCCAAGGAGCTCACGGGAGAAACTGATCAGGAAGATAAGACCAAAGATCACGCCCACGTTGATGATCTGGTTTTCCCGCATTCCGAGCAGCAACTGGATAAAACCGAGCACCCCAACCCCGCACGCAATAAATGCCGGTACCACCGTGACCAGGTGGAGGATGATTGGCCCTGACGGGATGAGTATATCCCCCCGAAGGGATCCGGCGATGATGATCATCAGGGCAGTGGAAGCCAGTGTCAGTATGTAGGCAGGGATAAGCACGCCGATTACTTTGCCTAGCCAGATATCTTTTATCGGGAGTGGTCCGGCAAGGAGGGTCTCGATTGTCCCCTCCTGTTTTTCACGAAGGAAGGTCTGCCCGGAGAGGATATACCCGATAAGAAGCCCAATCATCAGCGCGAATGTAAAGACCAGAGAGTCGATTCCGACACCTGCACCCGTTCCCCCCGTCGCAATCAATGCCGGACCGGATATTGCCCCGAATATAAAGGCCATAATGAGTGCAGAGACCATCAACTGGGTGTTATGTGTCAGCTGCCGGATCTCCTTTTTTGCAATGACGAGGATACCGTTCATCCTTTGACACTCCCTTTTTCGAAAGCGAGTCCTGAATGTTGTGATAGGCCATCTCGGAATCGATCTGGGCACCGAGACCGCCAAGAAGTTTTTGTTCTTCCTTGGCAATGCCGAGTTTGTCGTAGGTTCGCCGAATTTCTTCCGGCACGTCTTCCCACTTGCGCGACGATTTATTGACCGGACTGAGGTAATAAGTGATCGCGTCGTAATCCAAGTCCCGCAACCCAGGTAACCATGCTGGCAGGTCGGTTTTCAGAAAAATGTCGAGGCTGCGATGCCGGAACTCGCGCATCCAAACCGGCTCGCCTTTCACATCGCACATGTAATCCACGACTGAGTGCGACAAACCTTTCGGAACCGAGTGAATGGTTTTGAGATCGTCGTGAAACCCTTCTTTGTAAGGGCCGCGCGCCAACTCTGATGCCGGTGTGGTCAAGCCGAGACTCCCATCGATTTGTCACCAATAACCCAGTCGTAACCGTGTTCTTCCAAATTCCCGGCCAATTCCCGGCCGCCAGATTTTACAATTTTTCCGTCCACGAGGATGTGAATAAAATCCGGCTGGATGTACCGGAGAATCCGCTCGTAATGCGTAATAATCAAGACGCCAAGGTTCGGGCCACGCAATTCATTGACTCCACGCGACACGACTTTTAACGCGTCAATATCCAGTCCGGAGTCGGTCTCGTCCATGACGGCAAATTCCGGTTCGAGCATCATCATCTGCAAAATCTCATGCCGTTTCTTTTCACCGCCTGAAAAGCCTTCGTTCAGGTAACGCTTCATAAACGCGTCGTCGATGTCCAGGAACTTCATTTTCTTTTCGAGCTTGTCGTAGAACTCCATTACTTCAAGCTCCTTGCCGGCCCGGGCGTTACAGGCCAATCGGAGGAAATTACTCATGCGGACACCCGGCACCTCGCAGGGATATTGAAACGCTAGAAACAACCCCTGCCGGGCGCGCGCATCCACGTCCAACTCCAACAGGTTATTCCCTTTCATTAAAATCTGGCCGGCGGTGACGGTATATTTCGGATTGCCGGCGATGGTATTGGCAAGAGTGCTCTTGCCAGAGCCGTTCGGCCCCATGATGGCATGGACTTCACCTTTTCGAATGGTCAGGCTCAAGCCCTTGAGGATTTCGCGCTCCTCAATTTTGGCATGCAAATCAATAATTTCCAGCGCATCAGTCATTTTAGCCCTTCATTGTCGAACAAGACAATAATTGTCCGATTTCAAGTCCACTATACCGTCTCACCAATTTCTGTCAAGTTCACTTCATCTAGTTTCGGTAGGATTCACTAGTGTGATATTTCCATCGCAAATGGAGCGCCAAGATTGACAAAAGCACACCGGGTCGGTAGCATGGTTGCAGTTGATGGGGACGTAGCTCAGTTGGCTAGAGCGCCTGAATGGCATTCAGGAGGTCGAGGGTTCAACTCCCTTCGTCTCCACCAAACTCTTTTTATTGTGCACAATCCGGTGGTTAGAATCTGAAGCCTACGCCGGCGTTGATTTTTTGCGATGTGTAACCGGAGCCGAACTCAGGGGAGTAGTTCAGGAATGTGCCCAGCGTCGGCGTCCATTGCACAGACACGCCAAGCCCAATCACAATGCTGTCCGCCCCGAGCGTCGAACCGCTGGAGGTGAAGGTATCACCGTTGCCGTAGATAAAATGCGAATCAATCGAAATCCCTCTGTCGATGTATTCATGTTGCCAGGCC
>CAIJED010000099.1 GCA_903819595.1 uncultured Methanomicrobiales archaeon
GTGACCGGGACAATAGCCGGTGGGAGGCTGCTGATCGGGAAGAGAGCTCCGGAGAGGCCGAAGATCGGGAACACGACGAAGTTCATGATGAGCTGGAACCCGGTCATGTCGTCCATCCTTGATGCAATCGCGATACCAAACGCCGTGAAGGCGATACCGATCAGTGCCATGAAGCCGAACGCAATAAAAAATCCCGCAAGGCTCACACTTTTTAGTCCAATACATAACGAGAGTACGAGAATGATCACCCCCTGGATAAACGCCGTTGTCGCACCGCCGGCCGTCTGCCCCAGCATGATCTCCAGTCGGGAAACCGGTGCAACAAGTGTCTCTTTTAAAAAACCGAACTGCTTGTCCCAGATGATCTGGATACCGGAGAAGACCGATGTGAAGAGTACGCTCATGGCAACCATGCCCGGGATAAGGAAAACGATATAATTTTCATCCATGCCGGGGATCTGCACCACGGAGTTGAGTCCGAAACCAAGGAAGAGCAGGAAGAAGAGTGGCATGCTGATGCTGCCGATAATGCGGCTCTTTGAGCGGATATACCGCTTCATGTTACGGAGCCAGATCGTGTAAATAATATCCATAGTTACCGCCTCATCATTTTCTGGTACATCCGCATATTGGCCTTTCCG
Organism: uncultured Methanomicrobiales archaeon; assembly: GCA_903819595.1. GTDB lineage: Archaea > Halobacteriota > Methanomicrobia > Methanomicrobiales > Methanospirillaceae > CAIKOD01. The sequence goes on from CAIJED010000099.1 coordinate 642, forward strand.
TCTGCCTCTTCCTCCCGGATCGTCTTTCCTGTGTAGGAAAGGAATACGTCTTCGAGGGTCGGTTTATGGATTGAGATCGATTCGATCGCGATCCCGTTCCGGTTGAGAAGTGTCACGATAGACCCGATATGCTGCTCTGCGTTCTGCAGGTTGATGGTCACTTCTCCGTCGTGCTGCTCGATTCTTGAGATCCACGGCTCATTTAACACCGTGACAATTGCGGACGGGTCGGACGATGTTATCGTGACGACATCGCCACCGATCCCGTCCTTCAGGTTCGCCGGGCTGTCGAGTGCAATGATCTTTCCATGATCAATGATGGCAATCCGGTGACAGAGCCTGTCTGCTTCCTCCATATAGTGGGTGGTGAGGATGATGGTGATCCCATGCTCTTTGTTCAGGGTAGCGATGTATTGCCAGAGGTGGTTCCGGGTCTGGGGGTCGAGACCGAGTGTCGGCTCATCGAGGAAGAGGACGGCAGGCCGATGAAGCAATCCGCGGGCTATTTCGAGCCTGCGCCGCATGCCGCCGGAAAATGTCTTGACAATATCGTTTTTCCGGTCCAGAAGCTCGACGAGATTTAGAAGTTCTGTGATCCGCTGGTACCGGATCTCTCCTGGGATACGGTAGAGTCTACCATGGAAGTCCATGTTCTCCCACGCAGTGAGTTCTTCATCCAGGCTCTGATCCTGGAAGACGATACCGATAGATTTCCTGACCCCGTCCTCGTTGTGAACAATATTCATACCGTTCACCATCGCTGTGCCCGAGGTGGGCTTTAACATGGTCGAGAGCATCGCAAGGGTCGTGGTCTTACCAGCACCGTTCGGACCCAGCAGGCCGAAGATTTCTCCCTTACCGATTTCAAATGAAATTTCATTCACCGCGACCAGGTCTTTAAATTTCCGGGTCAGGTGATCAACGTGTATAGCAGTGGTCATTCTTTATTTCCTATCATTTTCAGATTATCGAGGCATTCTTCCAGGATCCGGACAGCACGATGCTCATCACCCGGGGGAACCTCGTCAAGCGTGGTTTTTATATCGAACAACAGGCCTTTTGCATTGACTTTTGACCCCCCGAAAATGTCCAGAATCAGGTTTTTGTACAGTGCCATCTTCCTGTGGTTCTCCTGTCCCTGTTCTTTTACGATCTGCAGGGCATTCCTCCCACTCTCCGTTATTGTAAAGGTAGTCTTTGCCCTCTTGCCGGTTGTTATCCCCTCGATAAGGCACTCGTCTTTCAACTGGTTAAGTACCGGGTACAGGGTCCCCTTGCTTGGAACCCAGAGCCCATCGGTCTTCGTTTTAATCTCTATAAGGAGATCATAGCCTGATTTAGGGTTCCTGGAGAGGGAATGCAGGATATAGAGCGCTATAAGGCTTCGTTCTTTTCCATCACGGCACCCAAATTTCAGCAGGCTGGTCATAGAGATAGTCCGATTACGTACTATTAGAATAAAGGAATTGGGAAGATATAAACCTGGAGGTGGGGGTAAGTATGAGTGCGAAAAAGTCGGAAGCTGGGTGTTATCTCCGTGGAGGGGATTTTCTGGGCTGGCACCAACTGAATGGTAATTGTAAAGTTTGATCACCGTCTGAAAAAAACTACGGGCAGGATGTTCAAAGATCAATGGTACAAATTCTGAATGACTGCCGAATCAACCGTTGAGGCAATTTCGAGCTCTCGCGTAAACATGAGATACACAGATAGAATTGTCAGTGTAATTTTGAAGTATAACCCAACTGCGTAACTCAGTTAGCCACTACCAAGGGAATTTTCTGTGCATTCTTTAATCGGTACCAAAATCCGGTGGAATATCTGGCAAAAAAGGGAAAGTTCATTTTCGAAGATATCCCGTTAATGGAATTTTGACAATACTCCATCACTCATTAGAACCGTAAGCATTTGCAACAGGTTAATCATTTCCTGGAACAGATCCTTCCGCTGGTCAGCATGAGGTTCTCATACAAAAGCGGAGTTGGAATCCTCCTTATTTCGATTGCAGTGATCTGCGCCGGGTGTATGCAATCTGCTCAGTCCGGTTCGATATCCTCCACATCATATAGAAATATCACCGCACAGGAGGCAAGGACGATCAAACATGCAAGCGAGGGAAACCTCGTCATTATCGATCTCTCTGCTAATTATATGGACGGGCATCTGCCTATGGTGATCAATATCCCCCTCAATGCACTTGATGCGAAAATTCCGACCCTTGACCGATCAAAACCGTACCTTGTTTACGGCCACAATGATAACGATAGTATCGCTGGTGCCGCGAAATTGGGAAATGCCGGTTTCTCCCCGGTATATCGGTTGAAAGGTAATTATGATGCCTGGGTATCAGCCGGTTACCCTGGAGAATAATGGTTCGGGATTCCCGTTTGTAATCAGAATAATTTCCAAAACCCTTCACGAAACGTAAACGGTCATCATTTCCACCGATGCAAACACTATCCGGAGTTGAATACTAATGATAGAGTATCCCCTGAATTCCTCTTTCTTTATCTGACGGCACAATGCAGGTCATCAACCTTGACGTGGTAAAAAAAAGGAATGGGCCCGGATTAAGTTTTCCACCTCGCCCTTGTAGGTGAAAGATATTCCCATTGAATGAAATTGTGAGGAAGAGGAATGAAGAATGCGATCTTTTCTGCCAGAACCGCCCCATAAATGCGAAAGCAGAGAAAATTTCTTAATTTTTCATCTTAAATTACGCTTTATGCAAAGTAAAACGGATTGCTGCACCCTGCTCCGGGTGACCTTTCACCCGGTCATCAGCCCAGACCCTTCCGCCATACGCCTCGATAAGCATTTTCACGATGTGCAGCCCCAGCCCATAACTACTACGCTTGTGTGAATCCTTCAAAAACCGATCGAAAATACCAGGTTTCATCTCATCCGTGATCCCCTTGCCAGTGTCACTCACTGATATGAGGAATACTCCATCAGGCTGTTCGTCCACGTTCACGTCAATCACCACTGCCGGTCCGCCATATTTTATACTATTGGAAAAGAGGTTCTGGAAAACTACCTGCAACATCTCATCGGCGAGTATCATCACATTGGTATTCCTGAGGTGGATCGAAAAATTCCTATTCGCTGCCATCTCTTTTTCTATCACATTCTGAAGGTTTACGGGTTTTTGTTCCGGCGGGTGTTTATAGATCTTTGATATAGTCTCGATATTCTGGATCACATACCGGCTCTTTTTAAGCGTTTCAATCATGCGCAATGTATAGCCTTTCTCCTTTTCCCCAACCGTATTCTTCAGGATATCTGTATACCCGTTCAGTGAAAAGAATGCATTCATGATCTCATACGTCAGGACGTCCAGATAGATGTCAAGGTACAGGTTCGCCTTACGGTTCGCCTCTGCCAGCTGCTCCCTCTGTAGAGCCAGTTGCATCTGGCTATCCTGGATTTCCTGTAGCATCGTGTTGAGCGAACGTTTCAGGGATGCAATTTCGTCATCACCGTTGACAGACAACCGTTCTGAAAGATCGTGTTTCTTCCCTATCTCTTTCATCAAAGAGTCCAGGTCTGACAGGGGCTTAACGATATACCTGCGCAGGAGCAGTTCGCTCACCGCCCCGAATACAATGGCGATGATAATGAATGTTATGAGATAAAACGAAACTGTGGCCATAGCCTGCTGGTACACATCGCGCGAGGTTGTCACTTTCAGGAGTGCGATGGGTTTATTTTCAATATCCTTGATCAGGGTATTACTGAGCAACGTGGTCTGGTTGTGGACCCGGGTTACAACGGCGGGTGCATCCGGTGCAGTCAGCTGCAATACGACCGGGTCTGAAATGAACCACTGCTCATCCAGTGGGATCATTTTCACGGGAATATGCACCCTGTCCTGTAGCGCACTCACGCGTGGATCATCGTAATAGCGGACGAGGATAATTGTGCCTGGACTTGGCCCCTCTCCGCTGCTATTTTGGACCTGATGCAGCGAGGCCATGTA
>CAIJED010000100.1 GCA_903819595.1 uncultured Methanomicrobiales archaeon
CCGGTCATCCCCGTTTCTTTCCGGTCATCAGAAAGACGGAAAACGTTTGCATCTCCCCGGATGGGCCGGGCTTTTGTACTACCGCCACAGTCCGGTCCTGCACATCGCAAAACCCTGAGGCCCCGAAATACGCAAGCATCTCATGCCGGTCGAACCCGTCGTGGAACACGCCTGCAGGCGTATCGTGGAATTTCCCTTCATCGGGGTTCAGATCGGCGATAACGATCCGGCCCGATGGCTTAAGGACACAGGCCAGCCGATTGAGCAGCACCCCGACATCCCGGATATGGTGAAAGGTCATGCTGCTGACTACCAGATCGAACGGTCCTTCTGGCAGGTCACCCCGGTCCGGGTCCAGAAGCCGGGTCCGGGCATTGGTAATTTTCTCTGCACGGATCTTCGCATCCAGTATATCCAGCATCCCCTGTGAGCTGTCAGCTGCGGTGATCGTCCGCACATGGGGCTGGAGCGCAAGGGTCACAAGACCGGTCCCGGCACCGATGTCAAGGACATCCATCTTAGGTCCCGGCTTCACCGTCCCGGTAATTGCCCGGGCTACCTCGTGGGCCAGTTTTACTTTACCAGGGTTTCCATCCCATGTTGCCGCTTCTTTGTCAAAATTACGTTTTTCGCCGCCTATATCGGTAACCGGATGGCCGTCGGGATAAAGGGAAACAACCGGTATGATACGATAGCCCCACGTCAGGGTTGTCGCTTTTGCAAAGGAGACTGCGACAGGACAGCGAAGTGTCATAACTTCGTCGATGACCTCATGCACGAGTTGATCGTCGATATCCCCGGCAAGCGTAAAGGAAACATGGACCTTCTCGAAGATTGTCGGAAGCGAGTCCCGCCGGGTCCCTTCCACCCTTACAGCAAGATATGCGAGGGGTTTTTTCCGGTCCTGCATAATTGTGAGAATCTCGTGTGAAGGGCAACCCCCGAGAGATGCAACAAAGAGATCCAGCGGGGAGGGGTATGTTCCGGCAGTCATTACTTCCTTGTTCCCTGCCATTGAAATTTTGCAATGGAGTGGAGTATCTGCGATAATTCGTTCGTGCCCGTCCCACTGGACATTGATGACCATGGGAGGCCGGGTCAAAGAGGGGGGATTCATACAGGCCCCCGCTCTTTGAACACTTCCTGGGCAACAAACAGGGCATTGATGGTGGCAGGGAACCCTGCAAAGACACTCATGGAGTTGATGATCGCGATGATCTCATCTTTAGTCAGGCCTACATTAAGACCGGCGTTGATATGGAACCTGAGCTGGGACTTGGCATAGCCGATTGCCGTTAAGGCTCCGATATTTGCGATCTCCCGCTCGCGGTTGTTGATTTCTGGTAAGGCGCCGATGTCACTGAAAGATTCGACCAGATACCGGGCCATAAATGGTGAGATAGCGTTCAGCCGCTCGTATACATGGTTCCGGGCATCGCTATCGATCTCCTCAAGTTTTTTCATACCGTTTTCAAATCGTTCGCTCTCAACCTTCTCCATTTCTAACACCGTAATGACATATATTTTGTTTGCCCTTTGGTTACTTATACCATGCAGAGGTAAAATAGTAATACTGTTACGAAATAATAACTATTGGGGAAAATATGTCTGAATCAAAAACAGAGTCCAAATGTCCCATTGAATTATTTATTGATGTCATGGGGAGCAAGTGGAAGATCCTCATCATCTGGAAGCTGAAGAACCGTACGCTCAGGTTCTCCGACCTCCAGAAAAAGATGCATAACGTAAACTCGAAGACCCTCACCACGCATCTCCGGGAACTTGAGAACCTGAAGATTATTTCAAGGGTCGTCTTTCCGGAAGTACCTCCCCGTGTCGAATATTCCCTGACGGAATATGGCAAAGACCTTTTCCCGATATTCGGTGCGATGCGGACCTGGGGCCTGCATTACATCGAATGCGAGGGAATGAAGGCAAAGACCTGCTAGGTGTTGTGTTTCTCCGTATCCGTCATACCATCCCGGTGATGACACCTTCCTTTCGGACTGTGGGAATTGTACAAAATCCGTTTAATACTATTCCGGCACATGGGTAACCAGCATATGTTAACCCATAAAGTATCCCCGGAAATGATCAGGGAATGGAAGGATACGTCTGCAACCTACCGTCCCAGCCTGCATCCCAATAAAAAAACAGGTCCCGAAATACTCGCGTATCTTACCGGGAAATATCCCGTGAGGGAACTCCCCGCTGATTCCATAATCGAGGTCATTTCAGACAATGTCCTCCTGAACGATTGCAATGCCAGAAAAATGCCCGCTGGCAAAACTCCCGAGGCGGCGGGGTTTTTCATTGAGAATACCGGGGCAGGAAAACACCTGTATGAAAACCAGGATGAATTCTTCCGGGGAAGGTCCATCATCGCCGGTGTGGAGCTCCATTCCGCGTACTTCATGGTTGAGGGGAGCAGCCAGCTCTGGGATGAACTATTCGCATTCCGGGGTCTGGATGAAGAGGACCTGGCAAATTATTACCTGGTTGCAGAATATGTGGCATGCCTCAGGCGATTTGATCTGCTGGACCGTATACTGGCCCGCAAAACACCAGAGTGATTCATCCAATCCGGGGAGCAAGGGGATGACCCGCTTCCGGAAAGATTTCGGGAGAGGGCCTTTTGGACCCCCGCTGCAGAACCCTGTCCCTTCAGATTTTTACCGCAACGGTGCCAATACTACTTCATGAAACTTATCGCATTCAACGGGAGCCCCCGGAAGAAGTGGAACACCGCAACGCTTCTCCGGCATGCCATGGAGGGTGCGGAATCGGAGGGGGCAAAGACAAAACTATACAACCTCTACGACCTGGACTACCGCGGCTGCACCAGCTGCTTTGCCTGCAAACGTATCGGCGGGAAGAGTTACGGGCACTGCCCGGTGAAGGACGACCTGAAACCGATCTTCCGGGAGGTCGAGAAGGCCGATGCTCTCCTTATCGGGTCGCCTATTTACTTCGGGATCACGACCGGTGAGACACGGTCGTTCCTCGAACGCCTGATGTTCCAGTACTCGGCCTACGATCCGGAACGCTCAACGCTCTTCGGCCGGAAGATCCGGACCGGGTTCATCTACACGGCCGGGGCAACGGATGAGATGGTCAGGAAGATGGGTTTTGACCGGAACGCGAAGGGAACCGAGATGTCGATGCAGCGCATCTTCGGGTCGTGCGAGTCGTTCTTCGTCACCGACACCTGCCACTTTGACGATTATGCGAAGTATGTCTCAACCCGATCCCTGCAGGTTTTTTTACAACATCCGGAGAAGTACCATGGTTTCAACCCAGGGGAGAAGAAAAAGCACCGGGAGGAGGAGTTCCCGATAGACTGCGAAAAGGCACACGAGTTCGGTGCACGGCTGGTCCGGAGCGGAAAATAAGTATTTCGGGGACCGGGCTCTCCGGCCCCGGTCC
>CAIJED010000101.1 GCA_903819595.1 uncultured Methanomicrobiales archaeon
CATGAAGCCTATTATACTAGTGCGTTTTATTCGGGATTGCGAGGAGTGTGGGAAAAAAGGGGCTGGGGTGGGGTTGGGGTCCAATCACCCCTCCCGATGCCCGTGAGATCGCGAGGCTTTCCGGAAGGGGCGATCGTATGAGGCCTATATACTAGTGCGTATTTATGGGGATTGGGAGGGGATGTGGTAAGGGGGGCTCAGTTGACTGGTGGATTAAGGAGAAAATATTTTACTTCCATCCAATAGCCCCAGTAACCAATTTATTTCGGTAACAATGCCCGTAATCCCTTAATATTTTCTTTAATCTGGTCTTCCAGGTCCTCTATCTTCTGAAGGATTACTTCCGACTTTTCGTACGAGATCTCCTCGTACACGATCTCCTTGTACCGAGAGAGTGAAAGGTCATACCCGTTCTCCTTGATTTCACTGATGGGGACATAGAAGCACTTCTGGGTCCGATCTACTGGCTTTTCCTCTTTTCTTTTCCTGAACCGTTCGATGATATCCGGAATATCGCCCTTGCGATCGATTGGTGTCCGCTTGTCGTCAAGGGAGTACCCGTCAGACTCCATATCATAGAACCAGACCTTTTCCGTGCTGCCACCCTTGGTGAAAACCAGGACTGCGGTAGACACTCCTGCATAGGGTTTGAATACACCAGAGGGCATTGAGACTATGCCCTCCAATTGGCATTTTGTGAGGAGGAGTTCCCTGAGTTTTTTGTGGGCATTTGAGCTGCCAAACAGGACCCCGTCCGGGACAATGACCCCGCATTTCCCACCGGTCTGGAGGAGCAGCATCATCCGTTCAACGAAAAGGAGTTCGGTCTTGGTAGTCGGCAGGGAAAGGAGGTCATTGATATCGGTTTTATCGATGCTGCCCTTGAACGGAGGATTTGCGAGGACAATGGTGTAACGCTCCTTCTCCTGGAAACCCTTCGAGAGCGTGTCCGTCAGCTGGACCTGTGGCGCCCGGATCCCGTGAAGGACCATGTTCATGAGGGAGATACGCACCATGGTCGAATCAAAATCGTAGCCATAGAAGGTGTCTGTCCAGAGTTTCTCCCAATGCTTTGGATCGGTAATTCTGTCGCCGATCAGGTTATACGCTTCCCCGTCCTCGTCAACCTCGATCATTTCCGGGCTTGTGTACCGGCGGATAATGTACTCATATGCATTGACAAGGAACCCGGCAGTACCACAGGCAGGGTCACAGATCCGGTCATTGATATCAGGGTCGGCAAGTGCCACCATCATCCTGATGATATGACGGGGTGTCCTGAACTGGCCGTTTTTACCGGATGTGCTTATTTGCTGAAGAAGATACTCGTAAATATCCCCCTGTGTGTCACGGTTCTGGGCGGTGATGTTCAGGTCGTCAATGATCCCAACGGCTTCCTGGAGCAGGGAGGGTTTCGGGATCATGAAGACTGCATCCTTCATGTGGGTAGCAAAAAGTGTTTTCTCACCGTTGTGAATCGTTTTAATGAAAGGAAATACAACATCCCGGACATGGATGAGCATCTGTTCGGCGGATAAGTGCTTCCAGTGCGACCATCGGCAGTTCTCGTGCCCGGTAAATATTGAGACATAGGGTTGTTTCTTTGCCGCAGTCCGTTTCTCCTCGACAGCGTCCATGTCTTCCAGGCGCTTCATGAAGATGAGGTAGGACATCTGTTCAATCGACTGTAAAGGATTGGAAAGCCCTCCACTCCAGAACCTGTCCCAGAGGGTATCGATTTTGGATTTCAGTTCGGGAGCGAGTCGCATTATTATGACCTGATCAGGTATGATTTGATAGAAGAGTTTGATGAGTGTGTCGATTTATCTCCTGAAAGAGTGAGTGGCCTATGAAAGGAACACGTTAGATGAGTAAGAGCTGATATATTATCCTGATAAATAATCCCATGCCTTATCTTCATCCGGTTTCATCCAGTCTTTCGCGAGGGATTGCTCGCTCATCAGGGCTGTTTCGGGGAGAGTTTCATGATTTCGTGCTTCATCACCCATAGGTATCCACCCCATTGTCCAACTCATCCAGAAGGTCATCAACTGATGAGATCTCTTTCACCCGGCCACTCGCGATGTCGTAATCACTTCGTTCTATTATTTCCATCGTTTTTGGGTGGTTGATAATCTCTATCGTATCGATAAGAGCTTCTATGTCTTCACACCTAACCATAGGATCCCCGATTTTCATTACCACTTTCGCTCTGTCGTTGTGATCATTGGGATAACGCTTCCAATTTCAATAACCATTGGTTGAAATGAGAGCATTCTTTCCGTATTTTATTAATTCCAATATTTTTTGCAATTATAATTCCGTCAGTAGGTTTCTGAAACGAGGGGTAAATTTTTCGGATTCTTTTTGATGGTGCTGTTTGAGG
>CAIJED010000102.1 GCA_903819595.1 uncultured Methanomicrobiales archaeon
GCAACTGATACCAGGGCCTATCATGGAATTTAAGAGTAACCGTACAATTCACTTCAAAACGCAAAGGTCCCGGACGCCAGCCTGATTTGTTATAGGAGTTACGCAAAATGCATCCGCATAAAAAGATTTGGTAATGTCAATGAGTAATATTTTTGCAGAGTACTCCGAAATAAATTATTGAAACGATTGATCAGCGTAAGTCCGATTTTTATGTAACGGATCTCACCTGGACAAAGTAGGGATACCAATCTTTATTGAACAACAGATTGCAATAGGATATATTAACGGTTCACACCAGGACGATCTCTCACAGTACTGCAGTGTACCAGGAATAATTATCCCAAACCCTCGCAATCCAGGGCGAAGCGGGAACGGCTAACCACCGGGAACGGGAGAACAACATGGCAGATACTATTGAAGTGTACAACACAGAACTCACGGAATTACGGCTTTTTAAGAAGGCAATGGAGGGATTTATTGGATTAAACCCCATTCCAATTTTGGTCTTTGACCCCGGCAGGAGGGTTACTGATGCCAATTCAGCTTTTATAGAAGCAACAGGTTATACTCGGGAGCAGGTTATCGGGAAACAAGCTGCCGATTTTATCATGTCATATGTAAAAGGGCAGGGCATTGCTGAATGCCTGCGGGACAAGCGGGCCGTACGGGGGGAGGCAACATATAAGGTCCCAAAAGGTGATATCCTCTTCGTTTACGACACCGTTCCGCTCTTCGATGATAATGGCGGGATTTACCGCGTTATCTCGCTCTACTCCGATGTAACCACGGAGCGCCAGCTGGCGGAAGAAGTCCACAATCTCCAGGACATGTCCGCCAGTATATTACAGAAACTGCCTACACCTATCCTCTTGTGGGACAAGGACAAGAACGTCATCGAAACAAATGAAGCATTTACCGAAAAAACGGGCTGGAGCCGTGAAAAAACTCTTTCCTCCCACCTGGCTGACTTTGTGTACCTCGATAAAAAAGGAGAGGGCATCGATGAGAGCATCCGGGACGGGCGCCCGGTAACGGGAGAAGCAACGCTCCGGTTCCCAAAAGGGGACATGGTGTGGGAGCGGTATACAATCCCGCTCTTCAACGAGAAGAAAGAGCTGGTGAACCTCTTGTCCGTGTATAACGATATCACCGCCCGGACCATTGCTGACCAGGAATTAGTTACGGCTGCCACCGAAGCAAAAAACCAGAAACAACTGATGCATTCCATGATCATGCAAAATCCCATACCCCTCCTGATCATGTCGACGAAACTGGACCTCGAACTTGCCAATGAGGCGTTCCTCGCCCTGAGCGGGTATTCCAGTGAACGGATCCGGAAGATGAGCCTGAAAGATTTCAGGGTGCTCGAGAAGAGTGGTCATGGGATCCGGGAGGCGGTACAGACAAAGAAAGGTGTTACCGGGGATGTCGTTGTCGAGTTTCCGACCGGGGTTAAGTACCTTGAACAGCATACCATCCCCCTCCTTAATAAAGAAGGGGAGATTACCAGCATGATGGCGACGTACCTGGACAACACCGGAAAACAAAAAATAGAACAGGTAAAAAAAGACCTGGCAGACTTTACCGATACCTATCTTGCCACCCTCTCATCGAACCTCGGGATGCTTGCGACAGGAAACCTCGCATTTGACCTTAACCTTGCTCCTCCCACGGAAAATACAAGAGACGCGCACACCAATTTTGCCGGGATCAATAATAACCTTGCAGATGTTCAGGCTGCTCTTACCCGCATGATCGACGATGCGGACCTGCTGGCAACCGCTGCAGTCCAGGGAAAACTTGATACACGGGCGGATGCGACACGACATCTCGGCGACTTCAGAAAAATCGTGGAGGGTGTGAATGCGACCCTAGACGCCGTTATCGGACCATTGAATGTTGCTGCAGAGTACGTTGACCGTATCAGCAAGGGGGAAATCCCCCCGAAGATCACCGATAACTACAACGGCGACTTCAACGAGATCAAGAAAACATTAAACGCCTGCATTGACGCCATCAATGGCCTCGTTACTGATGCAAACATGCTTGCAAAGGCTGCCATGGAAGGAAAACTCAAAGTCCGTGCGGATCCAACAAAACACCTGGGAGATTTCCGGAAAATCGTCGAAGGCGTGAATAATACCCTTGACTCTTTTTTTTACCCTGTCAACGAAGCGATGCGAATGGCAAACCAGTTTGCAAAATGCAATTTTACAGCCCGCGTTGATGAAAAACTTCAGGTGGAAGGCGATTTCATCAGGTTCAAAGAAGCCCTGAACAGCATCGGCACCGAAGTCTCCAAGGCAATGACCCTGATCAACCAGCAGGTAGTGGAACTTGCATCAAATGCAGAGGAGGCAAATGCCAGTATTGAAGAAGTATCCTCAGGAGCAGAACAGATTGCAAAGAATGCCACAGGGGTCAGTACCAATGCCGAACGTGGAAATGAAGGTATTTCCCAGGTATTACGGGCAATGGAAGACCTGAACCAGACCGTAACCGATGTCGCACGGAAAGCTGAAAAAGTCTCACAACTGACCGAGGATGCCAATCAGCTGAGCACGAAAGGTACCCGTCTTGCCGAGCAGGCAGAACGAGGTATGCAGAGCATCAACAACTCCTCAAACGAGGTCGACAGGATTATTGTCGATATCAAGGGAGAGATGGACAAGATCGGAAAGATAGTCGGGTTGATCCGCGACATTGCGAACCAGACAAACCTCCTCGCCCTCAACGCGGCCATTGAAGCCGCCCGTGCAGGAGAAGCAGGCAGGGGCTTTGCGGTGGTCGCCGCAGAAGTGAAATCCCTTGCCCAGGAGTCCCGTGCAGCTGCTGAGAATATTGCAGACATGATCGGGACGCTCCAGAAGAAGTCCATCGCTGCTGGTGAAGCAGTTGCATCGTCCAACCGTGAAGTGAAGACCGGAAGTGATGCGTTGGCCCAGACACTCCGGTCCTTCAATGATATCGCGAAGTCTATCGGAGATATCAGTAAAAACGTGGTGGAAGTTGCCAGTGTGAGCGAGGAACAGGCTGCAACGGTTGAAGAAGTCACTGCAAGTGTCAACGAAGTGCACGGGATGGTCCAGGCAACGGCAAAAGATGCGATGGATTCAGCTGCCGCTGCGGAGGAAGCTTCGGCATCTATTGACCAGATTACCAAGGTCATCGGTGGTGTGAACGCCATCGTTGACAGTATCTCGAAAGAGCTGGCAAAGTTCAGGGTATAAGGGGGACATCCGCCGCATCACCGGCATTGCGATCACCGAAACAGGCAAGCCGGGCAAGGGGGCACGGTTCGAGATGGTGGTGCCGAAGGGGATGTGGCGGATGACCGGGGAGAGTGAATGATGGCAGATTTCCCCCCATCATCTCTTCACCTTTCGCTTGCGAAGCCACTCAATACGGTAGACTAAACTATGGAAGACCCGCTTGTTTTTCATCCAGACCCTGGCACCGGATGGCATGGGCGTGAAATTTTTGCCGCAGTTACCACACACAGTCATACCCTGAAATCA
>CAIJED010000103.1 GCA_903819595.1 uncultured Methanomicrobiales archaeon
ATTGACATCACGGCAAGTGTTCCTGTGACATGAATTGGTTCAAGGGTTTTATCAAGCACTGATGGTGTCTGGCCTTCGATCCCGAGCATTTTCGGGATGCTGGGACCGTGGAAATCGAGGTCCAGCAGCCCTGTATTCCTTCCGTGGTTGGAAAGTGCAAATGCAAGGTTGACGGCGACCGTTGATTTACCAACGCCGCCTTTGCCACTTAGCACAAGGATTACATGTTTCACATCGATCTTTGCTTTCGGCGGAAGCCCTTTTGGGCTGTGCGTTGGTTGTGCTGATGAGCATGAGCTGCAGTTCTCATCGCAATTCGATGCTTTGGAAGATTGGGGTTCATTCATAACGAATTCATCCTGGTATCGTGCTCGTGAGTATTTGCTGTCGTAATATTCAGATTTTTAACAGATTATGGATTGAGGGGACATTTTTCAACTATTTTACGAATAATTAACCTCCTATATGAGTAAAACGAGGGGTGAATCATCTCTCTGAACGGTGCTGGTGATCAACGGGGGTTAATGCCCGCTGCACTCATGCCCTTCTTCGCCATGGGTGCAGCTGCTCTCACCCTGTGCAATGTTTCCTGCCATGAAATCCTTGATCACGGTATCGATCTTCCCCCTTACTCCAAGGAATACCTCGATATTATTTTCGCAGAACAGGTCCACTGCCCGTGGGCCCATGCCGCCTGCGAGGACGTGCGTAACCTTGTGCGAGGCAAGGAATGGCGGCAACTTTCCCGGCTCGTGCCCGGGGCTCTCAAGAATTTCCCGTGAGGTGATCTTTGACTTTTCGATAACGAACACTGCGTATTCAGTACAGTGACCGAAATGTTCGGACACCATATCTCCTTCTTTTGCGATTGCAACTTTCATGAAAAAAACCTCGAAAAATATTGAATTCTTATTCCTGGAGGTGCCTGCCGCCAACGAATCCAAAGCCCCGACCGCATCGGCAGGGAACTCCCCCACGCCCGCGGCCGTAAATTTGGATACTTTGTGTCGAATCCAGCGACACCACGGTCTCCATCTCATCATGAGCTGACTGTTCCGTGACTACCGGCTCCTGTGCAGGTACAGATGCAGTACGGCACCTGCCAAATCTCCTGCTGCCGATTGGGCCATTTCCTTGTGGTCCCATTCCATTTAATCCTGGCATTGATTTTCTCCTGGTACCACTCCGGCACCATAATTACTCATATGCGCATAAATGCTTAATAGCTTTGGTTAAGGCAAGTCTTCTTTGCCTCATTCTGCAAGAGTGGGTGGTGCGGGAATGTCCAGTTATGCAGATTCCGGATGTGGGGGTTATTCAGCCCCAAATCGGGTCATCACCAAAATGATTCATCCAGAATTCCCCGGATTCATAGTCAGTATCTTTCCTGATATCTTCTGCCCGGAAAGACAACTGATAATTCATGCCGTACTCTACCAGGATGTCATTGGCCTCTTTTATCCGGATAAACATGACATGGGAAAGGTCAGGATCGTGCTTTGAGACATCAGGGTGCCACTCTTTGACCAGTTCCTGGAACCGGTCATGTATCTCATTCAGGCTCGCTGTGCCGGCAATGGCAAGTACTTCAGCAGCTTGGGGAATCGTCATGGCTGATCTGGTTGTCATCTGTAGACTGTTGATGTGCGCATATGATAAAAATAACCAGATTTTTTAAATATCCAAAGGACTACTTAATCGTACAAAAGCCGGGTCCTCTCATCGGTGAGTGTTGGTGCGATCAGCTCTTTCCAGGGTTCCGAATCCCATGAACCGAGATTCTGGTGTGTTGTGTAATATTTCCGGGGGATCGGGTGAGTACCAACGACAACGTCCATCCCGTATTTTTCTTTAATGAACCGGGTAAAATAGGAAATCCGGGGACAGGGGGGATACCCGACGATCATACCGGTGGCAAGATGGATGACCTCCGCTCCGTTGTTCTTCATCTCCTGCGGGACGTATTCGACATTCCCGCCGGGGCAGCCGTTGCAGGTAGCAAAGCCAACAAGCTCCACATCTTTTCCCTTGTAGCGCTCAAAAGCGCCTTCACGGTTATGCAGTGCCCGCAGGCATTTGCCCCCGGCACAGGTCCGGTACCGGTCGCAGATGATGATTCCCAGTTTAATTGTCTCTGCCATGGTCGTTTTCTCCACTATGATATTTTGCTCAATAGGTTGATATTCCGTTGCCTGGCCTATTCCATTTCCTGTGTTTACCAGAACCCATTATTTTTCATAACATGTTTAACGCATGATGGACAACCGCTGATCTATGCAAGTAGTTCGCCCTGAAGAGACGCCTGATGTATTGAAGGCCAGTATGAATAAAGGTGGGGTAACCTCACAACTCCAGCAGGAGATCCTTAACGTATCAGAATTCCACACGTACCCGGCACCCGGGGTCCTCATCGGGGCATTCATGGTGGACTATGCACGGGAATTGCTCGGGGTTACACCTGAACGGAAACTCTACGGGGTCTGCGAGACGCCAAAGTGCCTCCCTGATGCCCTGCAGGTGATGGCCCATTGCACAACCGGTAACAACCGGCTAAAAGTTGTACCAATAGGGAAATTCGCCATCACATTAAATACCCCGTCCGATGGTGAGACCGCTGACGCTGTGCGGGTGTACGTGGACCAAAAGAAACTGAAAAGCTATCCCATAGTTGATATCTGGTATGCCAACAGCCCGGCTTTTAACAGGAATACCATGAAAGGACAACTGTTTGACGAGATCTTCCGTGCCGGGCGAAATATCCTCTCCTCGGAAAAAGTCCGGGTCACGGTAAAGAAAAAGGAGAAATGGTTCTCTGTCACCTGTCCCTGCTGCGGCGAGACTGTTCCAGATTATTTGATTGAAGGAGACCGCTGCACAGCCTGTGGTTCGATGAAATATTATGAGAGGATTCCGATTAACGGGTAATTACGAAGAGTGGACCCGGACGTTTCACGATGGCACTATCACTTTCAAATCCTGAAAACAGATGGTTTTTTAAATTTCTCTTACTGCAATTTCAGTCTAACTGCATAAGGAGGTACTGATGAAAAAATTGTCCCTTGGTCTGGAAAAAGCAATTAGTATAACACTTGAAAATATTAAGCCCCTGGCGGTGGAACATGCCAATCTTGCCGAAAGTATTGACCGTGTTGCTGCATCGGATCTCTATGCACTCGTAGACTCCCCGACAATGGACTCTTCCCGAAAAGATGGATATGCAGTATTATCTCATGAAGTAGCCGGTGCAACACCGGAAATGCCAGTACGCCTGAAACTGTCCGGTCATCTGGCACCAGGTGAGACAAGGGAAATTGAACTGAAACCGGGGACAGCGGTCCGGGTTTTGACCGGTGCCCGTATCCCATCAGGTGCCGATGCCGTAGTCTCCGAAGAATTCACGAAAACGGAATGCGATGACGTACTGGTCATGAATTTTGCAGAACCAGGGCGGAATATTCTGTGTCGCGGGAGAGATGTGGAGTCCCGTACCTGTATCATAAAGAAGGGCCGGCATTTATCCCCGGGAATTGTTGGTCTTATCGCTGCTGCCGGGCACAGCAGGGTCCCTGTCTATAAAAATCCGGTCATAGCCATCATCGGCACAGGGGATGAGATTGTTGCACCGGGAGAGCCTCTTTCAATGGGCAAGCTGTATGCCAGTAATATCATGACCAGTCATGCATGGTGTAAACGGTACAAGATGAAGACTGTCATGACGGTTGTTCACGATGACTTTGATACCCTTACCAAAGCGTTCAAAACACAATCTGCAGGTGCAGATGCAATCATTACAAGTGGGGGTGCATGGACAGGAGACCGTGACCTGGTAGCGCAGGTGTTTGAAGGTCTTGGATGGCAGCAATATTTCCACCGGATCCGCATTGGTCCGGGTAAGGCTGTCGGATTTGGCATGCTGGACGGGAAACCTGTATTCATTCTGCCCGGTGGACCGTCATCGAACCTGATGGGGTTCCTGCAGATCGCCCTGCCCGGCCTGCTAGCCCTCGCCGGTCATACAAATCCCCACCTCCCCAGGATTAATGCCCGGCTGGCCGCTGATCTGGAGGGAGGTCAACGGGAATGGACCGATTTTTTCTTCGGCAGACTTGAAGAAGAGGGGGAATTTCCGATTTTTTATCCGATCAAAGACAACAGCCGCTTACGAGCCATAGCTGAGGCAGAAGCAATAGTTTCGATACCCGAAGGACAGGAATATCTCTTAAAAGGGTCAGTGATTTCAGTTCAGTTGCTGAAATAAGGGCCGTCTCGACATTACCGTATCGATAATGATTCAATGATTCCAGAGATCGGGGACCCGGGTAAAGGGTAGCGGGAATTTGGAAAAATCCCTTATTTTTTTGATTTGAAATGGTATCTCCGTCGTGAAACGTCTGCGTCCTCTCTTCATTATTGCTGGTTGATTGGAACCCTCTTATGATAAGATTTGATAGAGATAACCAGGTCTTCACATGGATCAATCATATCTTATTCTTTTATTTTCAGCTGAAAGCCACAAAAGCGGTGGATTCGGTTTTATCACGAAAAAAAAGGATCCTTCGCTATTTATTTCATCACTTCGTCAATCTGGGCTTTTCCATAGACATATGCAGGCATCCCTGCGAGAAGAAAGGCGACACGCAACGCCTCTTCGACTTCTGCCTTTGTGACGCCAAGATTTGCCGCTCCCGCCATCTGGGCATGAACTGCGTGCTGGTCACGGAGGGCTGCGGCAATTGCAATGGCAATTAACTTCTTGGTTTTTCGCGTCAGTGCCCCATCATCCCAGACATGACCTTCCATCATCATGACAAGTTCGTACATCTGGGGTTCTTTTTCGGTCAGTTCCTTGAAGAATTTAGGCACTTTTCCGATCTTCTTTTCCAAATCTTTTAGTTCGTTTTCTGTTTTTTTCTTAACCATCTTTATCCCTCGATTAGTCTTTGGTTGGCCGTTGAAAATAAATCCTATGCGGCAGGTAATTCTGAATCTGATGTATATTCATCATGCTCCGCATGTGCCTGGAGACACGAAAAGCCCATTCTTTTGTCAGTAATTGTTTCTTTGTTATTCCTCGCCGTATTATGGAATGGCCATAAGCATGTGGGCGATGCCCTGCTGTTACACCGGCCGCCTCAAACTTTGAATGGTGGGCACGTTGCCCAATTATTCCCCATATGTGCATAAATCATTTAAACATTCGCACCGAGTGACTGGCTACGGAACGAAGCGCGAATGCGATTATAAGTGATTGAATGCAGGAAGTGTGTGTTCAGGCAGGTATCCGGATTTAAGGAGTTACGATACCGTTCGCACGGAAGGGGAAACCGAGGTTATCAATACATTTTGGATGAATATACCGAGTTCACCGGTATCGGTCTGGACCGTTTCTATCCCTGCTTCCGCGAACACGTACCCTGGTCCCCTGCCCGCGATATTTTCCCGGGTTGCAACAATATCCGGTTTGAATGCCAGGAGAAAGTTTGCCACCATAAGGCCTTTTCCCTTCACTACCTGCTGGTGTGGGTTAGCAATGACTTCAGTCCGTTCTACACTCCTTCCGGAGCTATCAATATCCACCAGGGCAAAATAAGGAGCCTCGCCGAAATGGCTGCTTATGGTTCCCTTATAATCGTCCAGAGGTACTGCGTACCGGATTTTCGAATCATGCCAGGGTTCGTAATGGATAACGGTGCGATCAACATTCGGGACGGCTTTCAGAATCTCTTTTTCGATCCGTTCGCTGATTGTATGTGCCTTCTCCAGACTGGATGTACGGAGTGTGATGTCGGCTTCCACAAACACGTATCTCCCCGAATTTCGCCCGGAAATTTTTTTCACGTCAACAACGGCCGGGTCGCGGATAATTGTGGACCGTATCGTGTCAAGGGTCTGGTGGTCGATTGAGGCATCGAGCAGCACCCGCATGCCGCTTACCATGATGTCCCAGCCGGCTTTTACAATGAGAATTACAACGAGGACCGCAGCAATCCGGTCAACAGGAAACTGCAGGTACTGACCCAGGAGACCAAAAAATACGACCGTTGAGGAGAGCACGTCAGCGGTAAAATTTTTGCCATCGGCGATAAGGCTGGGGGAATTGAACTTCATTCCCATGCGGACTTCGTACCTGCCGAACAGGAACGGGACCAGGACCAGGATGGCGACCAGGACAAGGACCCAAACGCTGAATGCATGGATTTCTGACTGGGCAAAGACTGCCTGGTACATGATCTCATAGGCGGTCGCGAAGAGCAGGAAGGAGATGATGACCGCAACGACGTTTTCCACTTTATAGAGCCCGTAGGGAAACGCGCTGCTCTTCCTTCGGGAGATGATAAGGCCCAGGATAAGTGCGCCGGATCCGAATATATCGATAAACGAGTGCACCGCATCGGCTTTGAGCGACAGGCTCCCCGTAGAGACAGAGAGGAGAAACTTAACCAGTACCAGTCCGATATTTACCAGGAGCGAGAAGACCGCCACCCTGAGCAGGATCCTGGAATCTTTTTGCTCGCTGTCCGCCATGTCAACCGGTCCTATTGTGTTTTCGGGTCCCCGGAAGTTCCATTCATTCAGGAATCCCCGTTGCTCAGATTTTCCGGTAAGACTGCATAAAAAACTCCACGAGTTCCCCGCTGAGAAGTGACCAATCCTTCCCGTTCAAGCACACCGAGAATTTTTACCACTTCACCTCCGCTCCGACCGGTCGTGTGGACAATGTCTTCCACGGTGGATGGTCTCCGGCAGAGGGTTGCCTGGATTAGTTTGCTTACTTCTGTCATTGCCATTGTTACCTGGGAAACCGGTGGTTTCCGGTTGACAATTTCGATACCTGTTCGTCCCAGCAAGTCACTAACCTGTTCAAGTTCGGCATCTGTGGCTGCCCGGACCCATCCATCAGCGGGAGGGCGGTCAAGGGTATTCAACTGGATGCGGTCCGGACTGATCCGTTCAATTGCTGCTTTCAGCCCTTCCAGTTCCGTTGTTGTTGTATTCACGTCGGGGATGATGAACACTTCGAGCCAGAGGGCACCCGCATACTGTTCCCGGAATTGCTCCATTCCTTCGATGATAGCATCGATCCTGAGTAATGGGTGGGGGCGGTGGATGCGCTCAAAGGTTGGTTGGAACACCGATGTCAGGGTCGGTATCACCCGGTCGGCGGGGAGAAGTTCTTTCTGTACCATAGTGTCGGTCAGGAGGCACCCGTTTGTAAGGACACTAAGGGTATATTCCGGGTACTCGCGTTTTACAAACGTGATCACCCTCCCCAATGATAAGGAGAGTGTCGGCTCACCGGAACCGGCCAGCGTGATAGAATCGAGATGGGGATGGGATGCGAGCACGTAGCGGAGTTCGGCGATCACATTTTCAGCGGGAAAAAAGTCCTGCCGCGTGACGGTCTTAACTGTGCTAGCCCCGCATTCGCAATACGCGCAGTCGTAGGAGCAGGTCTTGAACGGGATAAGATCAATCCCGAGCGAAAGTCCAAGTCTTCGGGAGAGGACCGGACCGAAGATGTGATTTAGAGTCATCAGGGATATCCGGCTATCCCGCTGTGTGCCCGGAAAAAAACCATGATCAGTAACCGCATCCTTCCCGCTCCAGGGAGACTATTCGCCACTGCGACCGCCAGATGATGGGTCACCAGTATCCGATGTCAGGGTTGTACCTTTGATGACCGATACCTTCGGGCAGATACCTGTATTCAGAAGTGGACATATCCCGTTTTTCCTGCGAAGGCATCCACCGATTTCAAGGGCTTTACCATGAATGAGAGCATCTGCGATCTTGCGGTGTGCCTCATGAATATCCCGCCAGACTGTCTTCCGGGAAACCCCAAGGGTTGTTGCGGCCATCTCCTGCTCAAGGCCCTGCAGGTCAATCAGGTCAAGTACTGCCAGCTCTTCGGGTAGCAGCGAAACACACTCCTCATTATTGTCCGGGCCGCATCGTGGCGCAAAGCACCGTGCTGAGGGTGCACCATCAAATGACCGGGTCATCCGGGGTCTTCCACGCCGCCGGCAGCACCCCCCCTCATTTCCGCTGGTCTCTATAGTTCCTCAACTCCTGTTCAAGATTGGACTCCAGTATTTGAATGGCTTGTGCCGCGGGAGACGTTGGCGTACAGGTAACAGGAACTCCGTTTCTGACCGATTCAATGACCGCGGGATCAAAGGGGATCTTCCCGATTATGGGAATGTTCTCTTCATTACACCAGATCTCTATTGCGTTAGTTAGTGACTGTTCCAGGTCGAACCTGTTGATGGCAACAAGAATCCGTGGCCGGAACTGCCTGCAGACTGCGACCACCCGCTTAAGATCATGGACTCCTGAAACACTCGGCTCGGTGACAATCAGCACAACGTCAACGCCGCTGATCGTTGAGATGAGCGGGCAACCGGTACCGGGCGGACCATCAATCAGGAGCAGGTCGCAATTCCGGTCCTGTTCCATTGCAGTTTTTTTCACTGCATGGACGAGCAGCCCGGAGTTGCCTGCACCCGGTACAAGCCTCGCATGAACGAGGTGCCCCCGTTCTGTATCTGAATACATCACTTCGCCGGTTTGTCGTGGTTGCATGGTGATGGCGATCGGGCAGACATGCACGCATACGGCACACCCTTCACAACGGAGCGGGTTCACCCGGAATATATCCCCGTCAC
>CAIJED010000104.1 GCA_903819595.1 uncultured Methanomicrobiales archaeon
GGCCGGCTCTTGTCCTTTTATCAGGGAAAATAAAACCTCATCCTTGCATTTATCTCTTCACAAACCCGCAGTGAAACAACCGGGTTTGAGGTCATAGTTCAGAAAGGCAACCCTGAATTCAATTGCACAGGGTTAAAGGTGGACTCGGTTATCAGACTGGATAAAATAGCAACCGTATTATGGGACCTGGTGATCGCAGAACTGGGTGAACTCGACCAGGTTTGCAGAGCTGAAGTAAACCGAAAATTTATTGCGTTGTTACAGGTATAAACCGTTTCCCTCTGCACCGTTCTTCAAATTGCGAAACATCGTAAAACGGACTATAATAGGTCTAACAGTCACATTTGCGGGATCACGAGTGAGATACACCTCAAACAATAACCATAATTGAGCTGAATCAGGTAAAAATTGCTCCCTTTAGCGGTATTATGCATTTAATTAAATCGGGGCTAAATGTGGGCGATTTAAATGAACAGGAACGGGGTTAAATAGTTGGGGTGGGGTATGTATACCCCTGTGGGAATATTGGCCCGATAAATTGGACGAATATTGGTTTTTTTTACGGATTTCCCGGGAAGGCGTTTGATTGTACAACTCCCGGTCAATCGTTTATTTCGTGAGACCGAAGTCGGGACATCTCTGATATCATGAGTACAGGTTGGCAGCACGGTACGGCTTCACTTGCAAACTCTCTTCAAAATCATTAAACCCACATACCGGGGACTTCTTCCCAACCCGGACTCGGGTACAGTGGCCGTGATCTGGCGCTGAAATTTGTGTAAACCTCTGACCTGCGATGAGGTCTCCCGTTCTGTCATTAACGCCTTGGTGGCAGAGCACGCCGAAATTTTCCACTGAGTTTATGAACGGGAAAGACCGGAGGGTTCTGTCACAGTTCTGATTGGGGATTCTCATCAGGCATTTGAGTTCATCCGCCATGCCCCATCCGGCACTACAATCTCGAACCGTGCCCCTTTGCCTGGCTCGCCCGTTTCACGGATGGTAATGCCGGTGATATCGAGGATCTCCCTGACAAAGATAAGACTACCCCTTGATGCACTGGTATCCTGGCCGCGTAAAAAGATCCGTTCCTTTTTCTCCTGTGGAATGCCGATACCGTTATCTTCAAAGATAATGGTGGCATCTCCAGGGGTGACCGTATGCCAGACCCGCACCAGCGTAACATGGCCCCCGTGTAGTGCTGAATTCTCAAAAAGGCGCTGGCATACCTTTTCCAGCAGTGGATCGGCGAATATCTCGAAATCTCCTGTTTCAATGCTGTGCCGGATATTTCCCATGGATATGTGAGATAGCCCAAGCAACAGCGTGGTCTTAAGATTCTGCCATACTGGTGGTTTTTCACCCATGTCCTGGTAATCCTTTGAAAATTCAATGGTCATGTTGATGAAACGTAGCGCCACAAAACTTTGTTCCAGGGAATCTATGGCCGATTCCTGCGTGTTTAGTTGATGTTTGGCCAGTTCGAGGTAACTGCTCAGGATAAAGGTCTGGTTGGTTAAATCTTTTCGTGTAAGCTGGGAGAGGAGGTTTAGTTTTTTGTTTGCTATCGCGAGCGATGTTGAGAATTTCGTAAGTTCCCGCTCGCTTTTCTTCAGGTCATTGTGTGCGGTCAGGACTGCCTGTTCAAGGAGTGTAATTTCATCATTCCCGGTTAACTCCGGTTTCATGTCGTCATTTTGGCCCTGTCCAATCTTCCTGATGCGTTTTGTTAAGTAATTCAACCGTTTCAGTATAACCTGGTCAATAATGAGGAGGACGATAAACAGCGTGACTACGATGACAAAAGCGAAGAGTAACAGGTAGGTTCGGATGAGCTGGATACCATTTTCATAGAGGTCCCGTGGCTGGTCGGTCACAATCAGAATTTTCTGACCGTTCACATCGCTAATTACCGTGTATCCCGATATGATACCACCGGTACGGGGGATATCGATTGCAACAGAGCCCGGGTTCATTTGTTTCAGGAGTGATAATTGCAAGTTATCTGCGCTACGATCCCCATTCCAGTGAACAGATATGGGGTTTCCCGTAATACGGGAGATAGGGGCAAATGTCTGTTTATCAAGAGACCTTCCCAGTACGAGGATGCCATGTGAGGGGCCCTCCCTGCTATTGTTAAGCACCGGTGATGAAGCAATCATCATGGGTCCCGTAGGCAGAAGAAGAATGCCGGTATTTGTCCCGAGAAGTGAGGTATGGTTAAGGAATGGGTGATATGGTGGGATATACTGATTAAAATTTTCAGGAAGCGGGCTTTGATGACCGGTGAGCGGGTCAACCATGGTACCATAGATGATGTTCCCCTGGGTATCGGTTAACACGAACAGATTAACGCTGATGGTGGATAGTGACTGTTCATCCAGGTTTTGTGAAATATAATCTTTGTTCAGATCAAGAGCGAATCGGTACGTTTCATCCCAGTATGACCAGTCGTGAAGTGGATTAGTAAGATCATCCAGTTCATTTGATATGGCATTGGTTACTTCTTTTACCTCTGTTGTTACCTGCTGCTGTTCAAGACTCCCCAGTTGACCTGCATAAAGGAACAACGAGACTCCTGCAATGATACAAAACAGTACAATGAAGGCGAGGCTGAGTAACAGCAGTGTTTTCTTAGAGATATCCATGATAACCTTAGTACCTTTATCTTTGGTTTTCTGCATGTAAAGTTCCTGCCGTTACAATCAGGATTGCCCCGCCACACCTCTTCCGGCACCGTCATCCCGAAGCGTGAGCCCCTGCCCTGTTCTCCGGTGAGAGGTCGAGATCCCGGTAATTTCAAGACTGTCTTTCGAAAGGGCAGACCGAAACCCCAGTTTTCTCTCAAAACCCCGTTTAAAGATCTTCTGTTTCTCGTCAGCAGGGACGCTGTTACCATTGGCCTCGCCTACGGTGAGGTGTTCATTATTGTGTGTCATGATAACAAGCCCGCCATATATGAGACCTGCCCCTTTCGCACCCGGGTTTTAACACCCCATCGTTCACGCAACCTTCATGCACAGTTCCTATCCCCCATGCCCTGTTTGCGGCCAGGTCTAAACACACGGACAGTTCTCGATTATCCATTACAAAAAGACCAATGACCTGACTGCACATTAACTTCCGTTTTCTGCCAGATAACTGATACACTCTCTCATTAAGGCCAGAAAACTTTTACCCTGACAAATCCTCCCCTCCCCCGGATTCTCACCCTGAAAAATCTAAAATCACCTTGGATCTTTAAACCAGCAATGCAATAGTCTTCTATAACAACATCCATCTGACTATTCTTCTGGACGTTGAAATAAAGGAGATAACAAATGCAATAATGAATGAAAGGATAGGGGAACGATATGAACGTCTTTCTTATACAGGATTTTTTTGTTTTTATTCCAGGAAGATCGTTGGATCCATTTGACCAGGTAGGTGAAGAGATGGCCAATGCTCCTGTTTGTGGCTAGTGATCCGGTGTCGGGAATGAGATCGATGAGTTTTTAGGCTCGGGGAGTCTGGCAGGGATAGGGAATACTAACGGTCCCGGTGATGTGAATGCCAATGTCAAGGACCTACCTGGTCGGCGGCAGGTTCAATACGGTGAGGATGTACTGTGGACTTTGTTTGAGAAGACCTCTGGTGGAGAGGCGATGTGGGAGGAGAATTATACCGGAGGAAAGTGCATGCAATGCGATTACGGCGAAAAACCACCCGTTATTCCCAGACTCCGTGTCCAAACGGACCCAGGGATAATGGTGGATGTTGAACCGGATAATCCAGGTCCCGGAGTGATCCTGTATCACCTGTCTGATATTGCAGTCCTGGATAACAATGTCCTTGATGCAAAAGACTCTGGGATTTCTGTCGTGGGGGCTGCGGACGGCCTAATTTCGGGCAACAACGTAAAATATCTAAAGGACTTTTCACAGGGAATTGATCTTGAAAGCTCCACGCGCCTCAATATATTACATAGTACAATTTCAGACTGCACCAGTGAAGGTGACACCGGGCATTCATTCAATGACGTGACGGCCTCAAGAGTATCGGGAAACCTGATGGAACGGAACACGTATGATTTCCAGTTCTATAGTATCGGTAATTTTGCCCCGATGATGGATATTGATGGGACAAATCTTGCTGATGGGAGGCCGATTAGGTATTACGAGGGTAAGGACCACTTTTAAGTCGATGGTAACGAAGCAAATGGCGCTGCATATTATTTCATCAGCTGCCAGGACTTCACCGCTGCCAGGCTCGCACCCTCCCACATGTATGAAGGGATCATGTACTTAAACTGCCGGAATGTCAGCCTCACTCATTCGAACGTGGAACATTTTGTGAGAGGAATCTGGCTTTATGCCTCATCTGATTGTTTCGTTTCCACCAACCGGCTATCTGATAATTACATTGGTTTCGGGATTACCCGGTGTAACAATTCCAAGGTCTGGCAAAACGAGGTGTATAATTCAATTTACGCCGGTGTGACGATGAATGACCTTAATCACGGGATACAGGTCCGCAATAATACTATCATCAATAATGATTTCGTGGATGATACTTACGGTATTATGGTCGCCTATTTCTTCTATACAAAAAACTACGATACCATTCTTGACGGAAATACAATCCTTGGATATACCCGGGGATTATGCGTTTTAGGAACAAAAGGCCTGACTGTTACGAACAATGTCATCGGAGATTCGACAGGGCCGGCAATCCATCTCTGGTATTCAAAAGACGCTGTGTTCATCCGGAATTAGGTCAGGAATAACTCTGTCGGCGTGGAAATCAAGTCCGATTCCTCCGGCAGGAGCCTGACCGTAAACAATACATTTGTGGATAATTACTTCAATAATTTCCACCAGGTGGTCATCGCCACGCCAGAGGAGTCAAAAGGAACCCCTGGCATGGCTAAATTAAAATGGCCACCTGCAAATGATGAGATAAAGGGGGACGTGGGCATGATCCGGGATGTTTCCACCAGTGAGGCTAATTA
>CAIJED010000105.1 GCA_903819595.1 uncultured Methanomicrobiales archaeon
AAAATCCCCTCTTCACTGGGTACTCTTGCATAATACTTTTTAGTAAGGTCGTATATGTTAATCTAATGTCACCAGAAGCCGTGTTTGATATTAAGATATTCTCAAATCCTTTGAAAACCGAAGGCGCATCTGTACTCATGGGTTTTCCCGGGAGCGGTCTCGTTGGAAGTATTGCCCTCCAGTACCTGGTTGATCAACTGGAGTTCCAGCAGATCGGCAGCATGACCAGCAAATTCTTCCCACCGCTTGCGATGATGAACAAGGGTGTCATCAATGTCCCGGTCAGGATTTATGAGAAGGAAAAACTTGTGGTCATCGTCGCAGACATTCCCATTCACCCGATGATCTGCTACGAGGTCTCTAACGGCATCATAGAATGGCTTATGCCCTATAAAGTCCGGGAGATTGTCACTATTGCAGGGATAATCACGAACGAAACTGAAAAACGTGTATTTGGAGTTGCCACGACAGAACAGGACCTGCCTCGTATCCAGGAAAATACAATAATCCTCCCCATGGGGAGCATTTCAGGAATCGCAAGCAGCCTGCTTACGGAGTGTAAGATCAGGGGGATTTCAGCCTATGGCCTCCTTGGGGAGACAATAAACGCACCCGACCCACGGGCGGCTGCTTCAACAATCGAGGTCCTCAATAAAATGTATGAAATTCATCTCGATGTGAAGCCCCTGCTCGAACAGGCTGAAGAGATCGAGGCGACGATGCTTAAGCTTTCAGAAGAAGTGCAATCACAGGAAACAATGCCGAAGAAAGAGAACCTTCCGATGTATGGGTGAATTCCATGGAATGCACCGCAATAACCGGAATTTCCCCTGACCTGATCAAGGATCTCAGGCTGGGAAAGGCGCGGACGCTTGAACTTCATAGTACTCCCAATATCATCACACTCAATGGTGTACAACCAGGTATGCCTGTTTTCCTGACACCTGTCACCAGGGAGGACCTCGGCATTGGAGACCAGGGGATCGTGGCAGATGTCATTGGGATCACAATTTCAATGAAACGAATGATCGATTACTCACCAGGAATTGTCTACGAAGAGCGCGAACGCATGTCTGCAAGGATAAAAATTAAATTTTGCTGTAATTCGACGATAAAAACGGTTATCCAGGATGCCATGTTCATGCCTGTCCTTGTGGACGTTGTAAAGTGCTGTAGTTACCACGCTGGGTAGGGATGGGTTTTTTCCCCATTCTTATCACCGGTATCTTCCCGCATGGAAACGCCATACCAAATGGCGATAGTTACATACGAAAGGCCTGACAAATACTATAGGACCAGATTTGGGCTTGTGGCTTAGCTTGGACATAGCGCCGGGCTTCTAACCCGGATGTCGGGGGTTCGAATCCCCCCAGGCCCGCTATTCTTCCAGTTATTCTTACCGTTTAAGAGAAAATTTTCCCGTTTAAACAGTAAATTTCAATTACCTGGACTAGGTTCATCCGGTCCACGGGACCTCCCGTACATGGAAAAAACGGAAAGGTCCCTTTGTCAATAAGGAACGATCCAAAAAATATGTGTCTGAAGAAGAAATTTATTCCTGCTCATGGGGGGTCAGTTGAACATCCCCGATGTTGTGCTGCCGTTGCGAGAGCTTTTTCGCTTTGAAGATATTTTTTCCTTCCTTGCCGATCGCAATACCCCGGTCTTCATCCTTCACATCGATAATTGCAACCTGTTCACCAGTTTCATCGTTCTCGAATTCGACCGATGTTACCTGTGCGGGGAGAAAACAGTTTTTCAAAAACTGGGTCACATCGGCGGAGTACTCAACGACTTCGATCTTTTTCCCCATGACTTCCGATGCCTTTTTGATGCTGGCCCCTTTCTTTCCAATCGCAAGGCCCATTTCACCCTGGTTAACAACAAAAATGATCCGGTTGTTCCGGTCGTCAATGATACAGTCACGACTACCAGCACCGGTCAGGCGCTCAAACTGGGAGATCAGACCCATGCAGTCTTCAGTCAGTTTGACTTCGACCATATCATGCCCTCTTAAGGGAAAGAATATCAGACTCGCCGGGGTCAATGACGGCAAGTGCGCTCACCATGAATGGTTTACCGCAGGCCTTGCCGAGCGCAACACTTGAACCTTCAAACGTGTGGACAAATAATCCCTCTGTTGCCTTTACCGACGAAAGGAACAGGGCCGGGCAATTCGCTGCCACGACCACGATCTGCGCTTTTCCTGACTCAATACATTTTTCTGTTTTATTCTGACCGAGAAGGACATCGCCAGTCTTGATCGCCCTTCTTAATGAAGCATTAAAATCCATTGCAATTCTCCTAATTCATAGGTTTAGCGATTAACTTTACATCTCCGGTTCCCAGCTGTATCGGCTGGCCTACAATCACATTTTCTGTGACACCGGACAATTCATCCACTTCGTTCGCCACTGCTGCATCGAGCAGGTGGTTGACGGTAACTTCAAATGCAGCTCGAGAGAGCACACTCTCTTTTTCACCTGCAATTCCATGCCTTCCGATCTGCTTGACCTCGCCTTCCAGACACATCATGTCGGCGACGAGCATGATATGCCGGACGTCAACAAGGATACCCTGCTCATTAAGTGTGGAAACGGCTTCATGGATGATTGCGTTCCGGGCAGCCTCAATACCGAGGACCTGTGAGATCTCATTGATGTTGTTGGTCCGGGTACGCCTGGTATCCACACCCTCAACATCGAATACATCTTTTAGATTTGAGCCTTCAGTATAAAGTATATACTCCCCGCTCTCCTTACGGACGACAACCCGCTCGATATCATCGATACCCTGGACAATCACCTTTCGCACGTGTTCCGCGAGCTGGAAGAGGTTCTGGTAACTTTCACGACTTTTAGGCATGAAATGAATCACAGAATCCTTCTCGTCGATCTCATGTTCAAAATCACGATAGTGACGTCGTTCCCGGATCTTCCGCGGTGCAGTCTCGATGATCGTGCTGACAGGAATTTTTCGTTTCTCGCATACGGCGCTATTTAAGTGGACGAGGACCTGCATGTCCTGCATGTCAATCGTGATGTCCCCGAATTCCTGGAGGGTCGCTGCTTCAATCTGCCAGCTTACCTCACGGGCACGGTCGCGATCTGCTCCGAATTCAGGCTCAAGATAGATTGTCATCGTCGGGGTGCTCGGTTCTTTCCTTGCATCCATGATCTCGATCAGCCGCGGCAGCCCCAGGGTAACGTTGATTTCTGCCACACCCGCGTAGTGAAACGTACGCATCGTCATCTGGGTACCGGGTTCTCCGATGGACTGCGCCGCAATGACACCGACAGCCTCACAGGGCTCAATTCTTGTACTCTGGTATTCAGAGTTGACCCGTTCGATAATTTCCTTGAACTGGTCATCACTAATATTTTTTTCTGCGAGGAACTTTTTCAGCTGCTCTTTTGTCTTCGCCGGAAGTGACTCGTTATCAATGACCTGTTCCTGTTCGGGAGTCATTTAAACCTCCTCCTTCAGGACACTTTCGACAATCCCTTTTACGTCCACAGGATCCCCAAAGCAGCTCTTCATGGGGTCAGTCCCGTCTTCGCCATACGTGAACTGTATGATACGACCACCGGTTGTCCTGACAGTCCCATCGTACGCGACCTTCAGGTCCTGTAAGGCATTGATCATACGGCGCTGCAGGTACCCACTCTGTGATGTCCTGACTGCCGTGTCCACAAGCCCTTCACGACCACCTATTGCATGGAAGAAGAACTCCGTGGCATTGAGCCCCCCCTTGTAACTGTGTTTGATAAAACCGTGAGCGTCTGATCCCCGATCCCCTTTCTTAAAGTGAGGGAGCGTCCGGTCATCATACCCACGCATAATCCGTTCCCCACGAACGGACTGCTGGCCTACGCAGCCGGCCATCTGGGTCAGGTTGAGCATCGAACCTCTGGCCCCACTGACCGCCATCAACACGGCGCTATTTCCAAGACCGAGGTGACGGCCTGCAATCTCACCAGTCCGGTCACGGGCTTTCCCAAGGACCTGCATGATCTGCATTTCGAGGGTCTCTTCCGGAGTACGACCGGGCATCGGTTCAAGTTGTCCGTCCTCGTAGATACGTATCCTCTTCTGTACGTCTGTCACGGCACCATCAAGGACCTCACCTATCTGCCCGTATTCAGTCTTTGAGAGATCTTCATCGTCGATACCAAACGAGAAACCATCCAGCATGATCGAACGGATCGAGAGCTTTGTCATATCGTCAATGAAATCCGCAGCTCGTTTCATCCCATACTGCCTGATGATACGCTGGACAATCTGACCATCAAAAGCACCGATTGCCTTCTTATCAATGGTACCTGTTATCAGTTCTCCATTGAAGATCTGCACGTATGCGTCACGTTCGCATCTTTCCTTTATGCACGTATCACAATTTGCACATGAACTTGCTTTGAAGACCATGTTGAGCCCATCGGGCAAAATAACTGAGAATGCCTGTTTGTTAGTCCACATCTGGACACCATCCACTTCCTTTGCTGGAGGTGGAAGGTGTTCGATGCTGGTAGACTTCAGCAGGTAGAGGACATCTTCCCTGGTAAACCAGCGGACCTGGTTGGTGAGCATGAAGACACCGGAGATGTGATCATGAATACCCCCGATAATCGGGCCTCCGAACCGGGGCGAGAGGATGTTTTCCTGTACTGCCACGAGTATCGCGGCTTCTGCCCTCGCCTCCTGTGTCTGGGGGATATGGAGATTCATCTCATCCCCATCAAAATCCGCATTGTATGGCGGGCATACTGCAGGGTTTAACCGGAATGTCTTCCCGTCCATGACCTTCACCCGGTGAGACATGATACTCATCCGGTGCAGGGATGGCTGCCGGTTGAACAGGACAATATCTCCGTCACGCAGGTGCCGTTCCACAGTCCATCCGGGCTCAATCATATCAGCGACAGTGTCAAGATTCCCTTCTGCGAGGCGGAGCCTGCGCTTGTCAGGCCTGATCACATAGTTTGCCCCGCAGGGGTGGTTAAGGGTGGGCCGGGAAGGGCCATTCCTGGCCATTGCTTTGAGCTCATCAATATTGTTCGGCGCTGCATGAACCGGGATCGACATCTCGTTGGCAATTGCCAGTGGTATCCCGACCTGCACCACGCTGAGATTCGGGTCCGGTGAGATGACAGTACGGGCGGAGAAATTCACCCTCTTCCCGGAGAGTGAACCACGGAAACGCCCGTCTTTTCCCTTGAGTCTTTGAGAGAGTGTCTTGAGTGGCCTGCCACTCCGGTGGCGTGCCGGGGGGCACCCGGCCACTTCGTTGTCCATGTACGTAGTGACATGGTACTGCAATAGTTCCCAGAGGTCTTCGATGATCAGCTGTGGCGCTCCTGCATCCTGGTTTTCCTTGAACCGCTGGTTGATCCTGATGATATCGACCAGTTTATGGGTTAAGTCATCTTCCGACCTCTGACCGTTCTCAAGGATAATCGAAGGCCGCATCGTCACGGGAGGCACGGGCAGCACGGTAAGAATTGTCCATTCCGGTCGTGCCACATCAGGATTGATACCGAGGTGCCTGAGATCCTCATCCGGGATCTTCTCTAACCGGGACCTGATGTCCGCAGGTGTCAGCTTGTGCTCGATCTTTTTGCCTTCGTCTACCTGGACTTCTGAAAAGGTCGTAGGCTTCTCGAAATTAATTTTCAGCTGCTGTTCCCCGCAATGTGGACAGACCCTTTCTTTCTTGATATCTTTTTCTGATAGCACATCACCGGTAGAATCGTCCTCCGTCCCGATGACTTTTTCAATCTCCTCAGGTGAGAGGAGGAGCCGTGAGCAATTCTTGCACGTCACACGGAGGAGTTTCCTGATCATCCGTGTATAACCGACATGGATGACAGGTTTTGCAAGTTCGATATGTCCGAAATGACCAGGACATTCGCTTGCCTTCTGGTCACAGGTCTTGCACCGCAGGCCCGGATCAATGACCCCGAGGTTTAAGTCCATCAGTCCCTGCGGATACGGGAAGCCATCATCATCGTAGGTATCGGCCCATATAATTTTCCGTACACTCATCGTCCTGAACTCTTTCGGAGAGAGCAGGCCAAATTCAATCTTTCCTATTCTTTTTGGGCTTGGCATGATTCTCCTCCTACACCACGTCCTCTAGTTTCAGCCTGGGTGCAATACCCATGCTCTTCATTTCATCGAGGAGCAGTTTGAATGCATAACTCATCTCGACAGGGTAGATATCAGTCTCGCTCCCGCAGGCCAGGCATCGTGTGGAATTTGATTTCCGGTCGAGCATGGCAATCATACCACAATGGGCACAGACGTATTCAGTCACCTTATCGGACTCATCGAGAAGGCGTTCTTTTAACGCCATCGCGGCACCGTGTCCAATCATCACGTCCCGTTCCATCTCACCAAACCGGAGACCCCCTTCACGGGCCCTTCCTTCTGTGGGCTGACGCGTAAGGACCTGCACCGGTCCGCGGGACCGGGCATGCATCTTCGAAGAGACCATGTGGTAGAGTTTCTGGTAATAAATCACACCAATGTAGATATCTGCATTGAACTGTTTCCCGGTGATACCATCATGCATGATTTCCCGACCGCTGTGAGAAAACCCGAGTTTTTTAAGCGAACCCCGTATGTTGGCCTCGATCTCCCCGCTGAAGGCAGTGCCATTAATGCGACGTCCTTCCAGGGCACCGACTTTTCCTCCAATCATCTCCAGCATGTGACCGACGGTCATACGGCTCGGGATGGCATGCGGGTTGATGACCAGATCAGGTGCAACTCCTGCCTCTGTAAACGGCATATCTTCCTGTGCTGCAATTAATCCGATAACTCCTTTCTGCCCATGCCTGGACGCGAATTTATCCCCGACTTCAGGGATCCTTAAATCCCTCGTTCTTACTTTAACGAGGCGGGAACTGTTCTCGCCTTCAGTGATAATCACCGTATCAACAATCCCATGCTCGTTGCTGCGCATGGTCACTGATGTATCACGCCTCTTTTCTACCGTAATCAGGTCACTGGAAGGCTCTTCCAGGAACCTCGGCGGTGAAGTCTTCCCGATCAGGACATCCTTTTCAGCGACGACCGTCTCCGGGTTGATCACACCGTCTTCATCAAGGTTCTTGTAGGAATCGGCTCCGTGGGCACCGGTCACTTCCTCGTCAGGTACTTCAATCCGGTCAATCTGCCCACCGGGATAACGGCGTTCTTCGCCTTCATAGGTCCTGAAAAAATGAGACCTTCCAAGGCCCCGGTCAATCGACGCTTTGTTAAAGATCAACGCATCTTCAATGTTGAACCCTTCATAACTCAGGATGGCAACCACGTAATTCTGCCCTGCAGGGCGATCGTCGGAGCCAATCAGCTCCGATGCCTGGGTGTGCGTGAGAGGTTTCTGGGTATAATGGAGCAGGTGTCCCCGGGTATCCGGCCGGAGCTTCATATTCGCATCAGCGAACCCAAGCGCCTGTTTGACCATCCCTGCCCCCATCGTAACACGCGGACTTGCGTTGTGTTCCGGGAAAGGAACATGTGCTGCACCAATACCGAGGATCAGCGAGGGGTCGATCTCGAGGTGGGTATGCTCGACCGTGATGTCGTCGGGATTGATCGCAATGAAAAGGTCCTCCTCTTCTTCGGCGTCGATCAGTTCGATGGATCCTTTCTGGACGAAATAGTTGAAATCCACCTCATTTTTGCGTAATTTTTCAATTTCATCCGGGGTGATGAGAGGTTTTCCATTATGAAGGACTATCAGCGGCCTTCTGGCCCTGCCCCTGTCGGTATGGATGACCACGTCGTTATTAAATTCCTTGTACGAAATATTCACTTCGGTTGATAACGTACCCTGTCGACGCATTGCACGGGCCTGCGCTACAAGCGCACGCGGGTCATCGGCGAGCCCGATTAACGCACCGTCAACGAATACCCTGGATTTTTTCATCGGGCATCCCCCTTGATCTGGTCAACACCAAGACCATAGAGTGTTCTGATTACTTCTGCCTCATCAACAACCCCTTTGCTGACTTCAACCATCTGGGCGAAATTCTTGACAAGCCCACAATTCGGACCTTCAGGAGTCTCACTCGGACAGATCCTGCCCCACTGTGTCGGGTGCAGGTCTCGTGCCTCGAAATGGGGCTGTGAACGGGAGAGGGGTGAGATAACACGACGCAGGTGCGAGAGTACGCTCATGTGATCGACACGGTCGAGCAATTGAGAAACACCGGTTCTGCCGCCAACCCAGTTCCCGGTGGCGAGAGGGTGTAACAGACGCTCGGTAAGGACATCAGCACGCACTGCGGTCCCGATGGAGAGGTCACGGTGCCTCATACTGGCCCGTTCAAGCTGGTACTTGATATCCCTTGTAAGACGGTTGAGGGAAATACGGAAAAGGTCTTCCATGAGGTCCCCTGCAAGTTTCAGTCGTTTGTTGGAGTAATGGTCCTTATCATCAATCCTGCGCTTGTTCAGTACAAGGTCAAAACAAGCCTCGGCCATCCGGCCGAGGAAATGTCCCTTGGCAAGGCGTACACTTTCAACGGTTTCACGGTACCCCTCGTCTTCTTCCTTCATGCCAAACGGCATCAGGTAATTGAGATGTGGGAGCAGATAATTATCAAGCACGAATTCGGCACGTTTCCGCTGGTAATCCCTTGTCTGGTTCGGTGCCAGCTTCTTGCCGACATACATGACACCACTCTCAACGCTGTCGCACTCACTTTCTTCAAGGTTCTGCATCATGAAGGTTAAGATGTCCTCATCCGTCGACACCGCGTTGACTACTTCGTGATCGCTTACCATCCCAAGTGCCCTCATCAGGTCAACAAACTTGAGGTGCCCGGCAACTGACGGGAATGATACTTCAAGCAGGTTCTTCCTGTTCCGTTCCACGACCACGAGAGCACGGTACCCACGGTACTGCGAGAACACCTTCGCGACATATATCCGCTCGCTATACCGCTCGGTGAATTCCGTCATGATCTTGTTTGATGCAAGGTCTTCCAAGGTCATGAGGACCCGTTCAGTCCCGTTCACAATAAAAAAGCCGCCCGGGTCATAGGGGTCTTCACCATGAGTTACACGTTCCTCATCACTCATACCAAAGAGATTGCAGGAAGAAGAGCCGATCATGATCGGTAACTGTCCAATCGTTGTCATTATTGGTTCCTGGCGGTCCTCCCCCTGGACAAGCGTGAGTTCAAGTTGAATCGGTGCAGCATACGTCAGGTTTCGAAGTCTCGCTTCACTTGGGAACAGGTCCCCCTGCGACCCGTCTGCTTCACGGACGAGCGGTTTTCGCACCTCAATTTTTCCTAATTCAACCCATACCGGTATATTGCTTTTGCCACGGATCTCGATATCGGTCTCGATTACCCGCTGCTCGTTCACAACTTTCTGGAGGTTGCGAAAAAGAAAATTGTTGTAGGAGTCAAGTTGGTGGCGCGCCACATGCTCCCGTGAAAAATATGCCCGTGATAAAATGCTTCTGTCGATCAGAAATATCAGCTCCCTCTTATTTTTTGGGTCTTTTTACGACAAGCCGGTATGACTCAGCGATCCCGGCAGTGTGACTGGTCCTGATGGTCCGGACCACGTCCCCCACTTTCGCTCCAATGATTTTTACCGCTGGTTCGTCATGATAAATTTTTGGCAGGTGCTCACTCGTAATTTTATAGGTGGAGAATAACGTGCCCACCTCCTCTTCACTCATGATTTCATGGTCCGGCACCATGACATGTTCAAGCACGTTCAGCTTGGTGCTCAATTAAAAAAAACCCCCCATTTCATACAAATTTGCGTCTCCTCAAGATGCATCATCAACTAAAAACCCACAGGCTGTACCGTGGCAGCGGGCCCGGAGGGATTTGAACCCCCGACCACCTGGTTAAAAGCCAGGCGCTCTACCTAACTGAGCTACGAACCCACGGGTACATGCCCACACAGCATTAGAACAACGTAAGAAAACTATATAAACATTCTCACGCTACATAATTAGTTCTGACAGATTAGATCTGTTTTATTTCCTTATTTGTGAAAAGGGAAACCATATGCTGCAGATGAATTTTGATTTAACTTATGCTGCTGTGTGTAACGTGTGCGCGTTATTTCCATTCACCCATTCCCGGTCCAGGGGTCAGCGCGGAGTAGGATTGTTCCCTGATCCCCGGGACCCCCCCCATGGTAAATTCGGATGGGGATTTCTCCGGTTGATTCCCTCTGTACGGATATAGCGATTAAACTATTAAGATTTTATAATAACGAGAGTCTTTTTAAACCACAAATAATAAATAATAGATACGTAATGACAGACCTGATTCGCTGGCTGAATAATAACCGCTCTTCATTCCAGCCAGACGAATCATACTCGGTACGTGCTATCCGCCATATCAGTAACCTCGAAAAAAACAAGCTGTTTTCCCCTGATATCGAGCATATGCGGACTGCAGAAGGGAGGTGGTTTGAAGCAATCG
Source organism: uncultured Methanomicrobiales archaeon (assembly GCA_903819595.1). Taxonomy (GTDB): domain Archaea; phylum Halobacteriota; class Methanomicrobia; order Methanomicrobiales; family Methanospirillaceae; genus CAIKOD01. The sequence goes on from CAIJED010000105.1 coordinate 10,464, forward strand.
TATACGAGATGTTTCTGGATGCCGGAGAGACCACCGATGAAATTGGTGGTGTGGCAGTCAAGGGAGCCGATGCTCCAAGGGGAAGGCGGAATATTCACCTCGGCCAGAATGGGTTCTTTTATTCGAAAAACGGTGATATTACAATTCGTGGCAATGGCCAGGACCTCGCTGAATTTGACCTGCTCCTGGTTGACCGTGATCACCGGGTCGCTTTTGGAGAGGTTGTTACTTCACCATCAGACTTAAAAGAGTTTGAAATAGAAGTCGAATATAAAAAAAGGCTTCTTGGATACCTTTTTGCCCAGCCACATGTGCCATTCCTGCTGATCTCCTCCTTTGACATCTCGCATTTTTCCGTTGTGCGCCGGTTGATGAAATCGAAAGATAATATCAATATCCAGACAATATCCTGTGAACAAATAAAAGCCCTGGCAGACAGCAGGAACGCAGGGAATGATTTCGGACAGCCCCGTAAGCATAAAAAAACTTTTCTGGCAACAAATCTCGCCCAGAAGAAGCCGTTTGAATACCTTCAGTACCATGACTGGGAGAGAAACAAGGTCTTTTCACAGGTCAGCAACCAGGTTGACGTAAGGAATGTATCAAATCCGGTGGAAACCACGGTGCTTGTTAAAAAAATTCTGTATGGCGGACTATATCCTTCTGCAATAAAATCCCTCTGCAAAGAGTATGAGATCAGTATCAGGGGTGAGAAACTTGGATTTGATGACCTGATGAGAAATTTTTCCAAGGTGATCCTTGCAACCGATCTGCCCGGGTATGACCCTCTCGTCTACCTCCGGCCCAGGCAAAAACGTGAATATCTAAAATTGGTGCAGGATAAAGAGGGAAATTTTAAGTATGAACGCAGGACACCACCAAAAGTCGGGTTTTTCCTATGGCTCGAGTCCCTCACACCCACGCTTGGATCGAGGATCACGCACCAGATCCTTGAATCATTTTCACCGGAGAATGGTAATGGGAATGGTAGAAATCAGGTGGCCGGGGTAGTGAACCACCAGAATTAATGATTTCTTTCAATAACAGGGTTGGAACTACTTTCCGTGGACCGCCGCGTAGTAACAGGGTGGAACCAACGGTTTTAACAGTTCATTCTCCGGCCCGGGACAAAATTATTCCAATTATTACCTCGAAACCGCTGGGCCACCCACATTACAAAAAATTGAATTCCAGTCCCTTTTCGGGTACAGTGGGGTTCCTGCCGGGAGTCTGGTCAGGGAGTCTGCGGTTTGTTTCCCCCTTTTTATGCAGCCATCGCATACAGTATACCGGGTATACAGCTTGATTCCTCAGATAATGCCATCGCATCATCTCCAGATATTGCCTTAAAATTAAAATTTGTACTCCCTTCCAGCAATCATTCCAGTGGGACCAGTTCGTATTCTGATGAACCGAGACCAATCTCGTTTCCGTACCTGATCTGCCGGTACGCATCGGTATTTTCCCGGAGCCCTTTAAATTTATCTGCCCCCTTCCGGTGATTATGGAGCAGCTGAGACCCGGGGTTTCCCTCCTGGTTATTAACTAGGTCGAAGCTTGCGGCATCAATCGCCACCGGGTCTCTTGATGCAAGGATCCCGATATCAGGGACAATCGGGATATCACTCCATGGGACGCAGTCACAGTCAGGAGTGATATGCGTTAAGAAATTCATGTACCCCATACGTGATTCCTTGCCCTGTATGGCCCCAACGGCGTATTCGACGATGCGCTCGATGAACTGCGGGATCTCCGTTAACCAGTCAATATCGATTGCCCGTTCGGGACAGACCGTCATACATTCGAAGCAGCCAATGCATTTTGCCTTTTCAATAGTGGATTTATCATTCATCATCGTAATGGCGGTTTTTGGACAGACCGCAACACATTTTCCGCAGCCGATGCAGGCCTCTTCGATGATCTCGGGCCTTGCATTGTGCTGTGCCTGCTTACCCATGGCCGATGCACAACCCATACCCAGGTTTTTTATTGCTCCCCCGAACCCCGCCACTTCATGCCCTTTAAAATGTGAAAGAACGATGATGCTCTCTGCTGCAACAATATCGCCCGATATGATTACCTTGTTAAAGTGTTTTTTGTTAATTGTTACAGTTTTTATGTTGCCTCCGTGAAGCCCATCTGCAATAATAACCGGGGCCCCGACAACGGAATAATCGAACCCGTGGAGGACCGCGGTTTCAATGTGATCTGCCGCGTTATTCCGACTCCCAAGGTACAGGGTATTTGAATCTGTGACAAAGGGTTTTCCCCCGTGTGCCCTGACCTTATCAACTACCTGGCGGACAAATACCGGGTTAATGTAAGAATCATTCCCAATCTCACCAAAATGCAATTTTATTGCAGCCAGGCTATTTCGGGTTATCGTCTCCCCGAACCCGGCTGAGTCGAACAGGCGGTTAATCTTCGAGATCGTGTTGTCATTCGGGTTTCTCGCGCTCATGTTTGCGAAATAGACTTTTTGTTTTGACATGGCAGTGCTCCATTCTAAAAAATCATTAACATGGGCCCCGTGAACCGGGTAATGATTTATCAATACTCTGTAGGAAGGATAAATCACTTTGCAATTGATAAACCGGAACGAAAGCCAGGAATGTGACAGAAATGACCAGGATGATCATGCTCCGCCGTCCATTCCTGCCCTTGTACCTCACACATATCACACTTCCGTCAAATATTTTTCCAAAAAATGACCACTGGGTATAGTTGCCCGACACCATATCCCGACAATTTCCCATTCCCAATTCCCACTTCCTGACATCAACATGTCCTGAAATCCTGGTATTGGTACTAACCCTTGGTTGCGGCAACCTGATAGAAAATCGGGGCCGATTCCGGCCCCTGTATTCGAAAGATAAGCGGGGTATTATCCTTGCACCACCAGTAGTAGCCACCCCCTCCCACAAGGGCCCGGATTTTTGTTCCTTACAGGCCGCATTTCCATCAGATTAAAAAAATAACCAAATATATGCCACTATTTTAAATAACCCCATTACTCCTTTGTTTTAAGATGATCCGAATCCCAAATGGACCTGGATTTCCTGAGCCCCACGGTTTACAGACGGGTGGCTTACCGGAAACGGGTGCAGATCCCGGCCGGGTTGTAAACACCACGCTCCATTCCTTTCGTTATGGTTATGCAGGACTTCCAATCCATGCAGTACCAGGTTCAGGCAGATCACCCGGGTTACCGGTTCCATCCCATCATACGATCGATAGCCATACCACGAATATCACACCGGTCAGAAGGGTAAATGGGATGCCAAGGCGTATGAACTCCAGGAAGGTGACGGTCTCTCCCTGCCGTTCCGCATTCTGGATCACGATAACATTACTTGCAGCACCGAGGATCGTTAAGTTACCAGCGAGCGTGCTTCCAGCGACAAGCGCCATCGTCTCGGATACAGACATCCCGGCCTGTTGCAGCAGGGGGTTAAACAGTGCAACAAACGGGACATTGGAGATGAACTGGCTGATAATCAGGCTTGTCGAGAACAGGAGAAACACCGACGATGCAGCTGCTGCAGGGACCGCGGCCTGGAAAAAACCTGTGTTGAATACTGCGGCCATCAGGACGAACATCGATATGAAAAAAATCAGCGTGGGCCAGTCAATTTTTTTGATTATTTTGACCCTTTTCCCGGAAAACAGAATAACCGGGGCAGCTCCGGCAATTGCAATGACAGGTAACGGTACATCGCAGACTAGGCCGAAAGGATGCAGGGTGAGCAGGACCTGCAAAATAATACAGGATGCGATAAGAAAAAGAGAAATTTTGAGGGCCCGGGCAAGTTCCGGGTCTGGTAGTTGCCCACCGTTAATATTCACTTCTTCCGTCATGCAGATACTTTTCCTGCAATCCTGCGGATAAAAAAAACGGATACATAGAACCAATAATACCAGGGAAATTATCGTGGGTATACCCAGGTACAATAAAAACGTTCCAAATGGATTTGCATAGCCGCCTTCTGTTGCAATGAGCAGGTTCTGTGGGTTACCAATCGGGCTCATTACGCTCCCGGTAGTTATTGCAAAACAGAGAGAGACGAGGAGCATTTTTACACTGATCCCAAGACGACGCCCCAGGTACAGGGCAAGTGGCGTCCCGATGATCGCCATGGTATCATTCATAAGAAACGCAGCGAGGAACGCCATCGAGAATACAAAAAGAACGATGAATTGCCAGAAATTTCTACAATGGGAGACCAGGTGTTGTGAAAAAGCAACCAGGTAACCACTCTCTGCCAGGGCTTCACCGACAATAAACATCCCGAACAGGAAGACCATTACATCGACGTTGATCGATCGGGCCGCATCGGGTAATGAGATCTGGCCTGTAATAATGACGGCTACAGCACCGGCACACATGATCTGCCAGATCCGGAACCTGAACCGCCCCACCTGGCGAACCGATATCAACAAAAAAACAGCCAGGAGGATAATGAGTGCGAATTCCACGGGTTTCACCAGGATTTTTATGTGGCATGGTGGTCCCGGCAACAGGGGCCACTCCTGTCACGTCCACACACCGCCTTGTTAATTCTCCCGTCAGCCCCGAGATTACGCAACCTGGCAGGGCGGTCTCATGCGCCAGTGGAGCAGTACCCCTTCATCAATCGGGACACATTCGACCAGATCCATCTTTACAAACGGTCCGGTCAGGCAAAATCCCTCGCCATCGGCAGGAGTGGGGGATTTACTGCCGCCGATGACCATGTTGCCGATATACTGGAACATCTCATCGACGAGTCCCATCCTGAACATGGACCAGAGCAGGGTCCCACCCCCTTCAACCATCAGGTTTCGGACACCCATCACATACAGTTGGCAGAGTAATCCATCCAGGTCTACTTCTTCCTTTCCCGCAATAATTACCGTTGCACAGGATTCCAGGGATTGAAGGACTTCAGGATCAATAATTTCTGCACAACAGATCACTCTCTCTCCCGGACCCCTGCACAAGACTGCTGCATTAACAGGAATACGCCCCCTGCTGTCTATTACCACCCGGATGGGGTTTTCATCCTGCCCCCGGGAAACCCTCGCCCGTTGCAGTACTTCTGATTTGACAGTTAGAGAAGGATCATCAGCCATCACGGTGCCAATCCCGACCATGATCGCATCACACCCGGCTTTCAGCTGGTCAACCCGTACAAAATCCGCATTCCCTGAAATTTTTACCTGCCGCCGCTCTTTTGTGGAGATCTTGCCATCCGCACTCATGGCAATATTGACGGTCACATGTGGGCGCATACATAACTGTTCGATATCGTTGTATTAGTTTATTCTCAAGGAACGATTGCCCAGATATCGGGTCCTGGTTAATAATTGGGTCAGATGAACAGCAGAACGGATTGCTCCGGTGTATCACCGGCGATACAAGGACGGAACAATCGAAATTGTTACGAATTCCTCTTTCCCTCTACAAAAAAAATTCCCTTGCAGCACAGGAACATCACGAGGTTGCAGGGTACCGTACCACTCACCAGCGTGTATTCATTATTGAACCCGATCAACTGTACTATAGAACGATGACTCCGGCAGATCCATGTATATCAGCCCGCCCGGCACCTGAAGACAGGATATTACAGTTCTTTCAGTCTCCGTTTTTTTTGAGCGTTACCATCGGGATCCCGTTTTGCACCTACAAGTTTATTTTCGGTTCTCTTTCCATCCGGAACAGTACCGGAGGGGATTCGCCATTTTTCTTTCTTGGATGGCTGATTATCGGCTGGGCTGCACTGGACCTGGCAATGAACGTGGCAAGGGCGGTCCTCGATATTTTCGGACGGCCCGGCACAATAGAATATTGTTCTATCGCCCAGATTGGCAGGTATTTTCATGCACCAGGGGCATTTCTTGCATTTGACACCCTACTCTCATTTTCTATCATCTGCATAACGCTCTGGTCCGGCTGGATTACCAGGCTTACTTCCTTTGAATCGTTTCTATGGTATTCGGCGACTACATTAAACCTGATCAGTCTCTCTCTCGTTATTATGTACGACGAGACATTACGTACCCGATGGAATACTCGAAAAAAACAATAACTGCAGGTCTTTATTTAAAATACTCAACGTCACCCGCGCAATAACGGGAAGACCTGCTATTTACAGGGTTATGTGTGAATCCTTGCTTTTAGTCCCAGGACAGAGAGGAGAACTGATATGGCGAGGACAATCATGGGGATGGACACCGGGGCCTGTTTTGTCGTCGCCGGAACTGTCGGGGTAAACGGTGCGGTCGAGGGGACAGATGTCTGAAGCCCGGTGGATGGGGGAACTGGGACGGCCCTGGTCGGTTCAACGATCATGGACCTCGTGATCGATACGAATGACCCCGGGGTCACGGTAACACGTTCGATCAAAGGACGGTACCCGGGATGCTCAAACCGTATTTCGTGGTCCCCTTCGGGAAGGCCACGGGTCTGGGGTGTGAGACCGACGGACTGGCCATCAATGAAAATTTCCGATACCACGGGTGTTGAGTTGAACACAACGGTCCCGGATGAGGTATATGGTGCACCACTGTGGGTCAGGGATACGCTGATTGTACCATACACTGCATTATCCACGCGGGATTTCCCAACAGGTTTTTTTGCTGCATACACGGTGTAGATCCCTTCTTTCAGCGAAAAACCCTGCCTTGCCGTGTTCCATGAGTACGCCCATCGATCGAAATTCACGTCGGTTACCGTGAAGCTCTCCGGATCACCAGTGACCACCGGGATCAGCATGGTATCAAGACGTACCCCGTTCACGGGCAGACCGGGACCTGTTACAAAGAGGTAAATGGAGTCTGCACTCACGGCAGTACCTTTCAGGTCGATTCGATTCCCGATTTTCTCATTGATATCTGCCGCCTGGGAATATCCTGAACAGATGACCAGCGCTATCAATAGACATACAATGCAATACCAGCTTCCTGATACGATACCCATTATCTACCTCCACTGTCTGTTGAATGGTATCTCCCTGGGATCACGTAAGTAACGTTTTATAGGACCAGTACATCGACAGGATATTGCAATGCCCGGCCAATCAGCCATTTCATTCGTGATTAAATCACAAATTTTTGGAGCCATTTCCGACTTTGAAATCCTGGTACCATCAATGACCAGGTATGGTGGCATCACAATCTGTCATTGCACTCCCGGTATCAGCTACTGATCAGGTCACAGACCGCATCCTTCTGTACGATAACGGTCCCGATATTGGCCATATCATGGAGGTTTGCCTGGTGGACACTGGCATCCCGGGCCGCCACGGCATCCTCAACCAGGACCGTATGATACCCGAATGCAGCCGCATCGAACACGGTGGTCCTGATACAGTTCGGCGTCTGGATTCCGGTGACAAACACGGTGTCAATCCCAAGGGACCGCAGGAGAAGGTCAAGATCGGTATTCATAAAGGCACTCATGCGATTTTTCCGGATAATGTACTCTCTCTCTGTTGGCATGAGTTCATCAATAATCCCTGATCCGGATGTGCCCTCGACGGTAAAAGGAACCTTCTTAAATATTTCGTGCCGGAATATCTCCACATCAGAGCCATCACTCCGGTGAATTCGTACCACATGGAACACGGGATGGTCATAATGACGGAACATTTCCAGCACTGCCCTGACATTGGCAATAATCTGTTCCGCACCGGGCATCTGCATGGGTGCTCCCTCCCGGACAAAGTCATTTTGCATATCGATAATCAGAAGCGCCGGCTTGTTCATTCCTTTCTCTCCTTATAATACCATTTTATCGCAGGATTTAACCCCTAGTCCGCATTATTCCCACGTCGCGGGAACCAGGAGATCCTGAATAGTTGGTCGTGTCCCGAACACCGGCGATGATCAGATCCCGGTACCATTACCTGACGATGTACACGCATCAACATATCGATCAATGGATTAGCCACGGATGAGGGAAACAGGAAAACGGCGTACCCGCAATAATCCTGGACATTATCCTCGATAACGTCTCCTGATGTCTGTTCCTTACGGAAAACGAAGATACTTTACCCTCATCCGGGACATCGTCATCTGAATCTGATTCCCGGTAATCTGATAAAAACTCTTTTATTGTGGCCAGATGGGTTTTTCCTGGCAGTCTGTCTCCGGTATACGTTCCATCCTTATCAACCATATTATTCTACAAAAGGGGTACTCAGGGGGCACAACACAAGTTGCCAGTCGCATTGCCCCGAAATCATCAAAATAATACATTCAAATTACACCCAATCTTATTTGCACCGCCAAAAATTTGGAATTTCAAAAAAATCAGGTGATCGGCGAACTTTTGCCCCTAACATGACGAACAGGTGATCACGGGTGAATTACGGTGACATTCATTCCAGAACATGAAACCGTGACATGTTCTATCCGTTTGCTGTTGTGAACATCACCGTATGGTATTCTGGGCACGTTTGAACACCCTGGAGCCCGTGGAACAACGTAAGTTGTTCAGGTTTAAATCAGGTCCATTTTTTAAAATGGGCCTCACATATGATAGATATATATAAAAATCCCATTCATATAGTACATGAATACGGAATACATACGAACAGGGCAAATTTTTCTCGCTCGTCCCGTTGAACGCCAATTGTGGAAATTCACGGGGTTTCACGGTTGAACCACGGCAGGTTCCACCACGTGTGTTGATGAACTATCGGGCATATCGATCAAAACCTGCAGAGAACCATACAATGGAAGGTACACGTTCAGAAGGACCCATAACAAAGGTCAATATTGGCAGGCTGACGAATAGCATTTTTGTTTTCACTCTGCTTTTATTATTCCGGAATGTCAGGACTCCGACATTCGGTGATTATATCGGGAATGCCACGGCAAATGATTTCGGCCTGATGCAACTCCCTGATATCGTGAGTTTCCTCAACGCATTCATCATTATCGCTATGCTGTGGATCGTGCTGTTTCATGTTTTCCACCAGTTGCAGAAAATTGACAGACCCTACCTGTACCTCCACCTCATCACCCTCATGGCGGTAATTTTTATCCCTGTATCAAGCCATCTCAACGTAGTATTCCCGGGAAAATCCGCATTTCCGGTCCTTTTCAACCTTAATATGCTCATCATCGGTGTGTTGCTACTACTTGAATGGTGGCATATCTCCCGCGACCCGGAGATCCGCACACCGGGGATAAACCCCTGGCAGATGCAATGTATCAGTATAAAAATGCTGTATATCCCGGTCACTGCAATTTTCGGTATCGTGCTTTCAACATTCGATCTTCCATATACCCAGGGGGTCTATTTTGTCACGATACTCGCCTTTGCACTTACTTCACTCTATTCCCGGAACCGGGAGAAACACCGGTTGAGAGGTATATCATGACTGGTGAAGTGCCGGACACCGGTAAAAATCAGGATGACACTGGATCCTGCACCTGCTGCAAAGGGGCCATTCCACAGGACATGTTTGAGATCCTGATGAACGGTGTATTTGCGTTTGTGATGACGCTCATCGTGAAGAACAATATACCCCTTCCCTCTGCCATTAACGCAGATGATTTTGCATTCATTGCCACGTATGTCGAACAGATCTCCAGCGAATCGACAAATTTTATTTTTACCTTCGGAATTCTTGCCGTCTTTTATATCCTGTTTTTTGAGATGCTGCGGCATATCCGGGTCCTTGACCGCAATTTTGTCTATTTGTCCTTTGGCTTCATCCTTTCAATCATATTCATCCCGTTAACTTCATTGCTCTGGACATTTTCAGACATGCCGATGCCGTACGGGGTATTATTCCATGTGAATATCCTGTGTACCGGACTCCTGATGGTCACGCTCTGGAGATATGCCTCACACCACCAGAGACTCATTCTCCCTGGAATAGCCAATAAAACGGTAAAGAATCTTTCCTTACGAATGCTTCTTTTTCCTGCGACTGCCGTTTGCGGTCTTGTCATCGACGGGTGGGACGGTTCCTTCGGGAGCATCCCCATTACAGAACTCTACCTCATCCCGATTATCCTGTTCTTCTTTTTATCATGGAAGAACTGAAATGTATTTTTACACCCGGATTTGTTCGGGGACCCCACCAGCCTCTTCCTTGTCCCGGATTGCGTCGACCCCCCGAACACAGGTCAATAGTGGATCCAGGCAATAATTGGATGACCCGGGGAAAAAGCAGTAATGGGGTATTCGAATAAAATACAACTCATGATCACGTGAAAACTTACCGACGGCATCTCAAACCAGGTTCTGGCGATTATTTCGAGCAGGGCAACCTGTGAACATCACGGGTACGTGATAGTTTCCCCGGGTCACCTGATGAAACAGTGCTGCAGGGTGGCCACCATGGCAGGACGTATCGCCCGCGCATTCAAGGGGTTCTATCCAGTATAATACGTTGAGAACCATCGTTGCATGAATTAACTCCTTTTTACCCGGAACCCGATTCACTGCACCACATCGCAAAAAAACAGTTTGCCGGCGAAAAAAATAAGATATCTTAACTATTGAAAGAGTTAAATAAAACATAAAAAATTGGAAAGAATTCTATTCACATACTTTTTTTTAATACGATACTACACGTTTTCTTTAATGGATAACCGGCAGGAAACAATTAAAAAAATAAAAACACTACTCCGATCCCACCGAAAAGGGCTCACCATTACCGACATCGCACAAAAATTACTGCTGAACCGGAATTCCACTGCAAAATATCTTGAGATCCTCCTCATGTCCGGCGATGTCAACCTCAACACGTACGGTCCGGCAAAGGTCTACACCATTTCACACAGAATGCCTGTTTCTGCACTTGTAAAATTTTCCGCCGATATTATTATCCTCATTGGAAACGACATGAGGGTGCTGGATGCGAATGAAAACGCACTTCAGACCTTGGGCCTTTCCCGGGAAGACCTTCTGGGTAACCGGATTGAAACCGTACATTCTCCTCTCCTCGATCGTCTTGCGATTCCTGAAATTTTTGAAGAGGTCCAGTTAAACGGAGAAATTCAGAGGGAATTCTCCATTGCATCTCATCATGAAGAATACCATTACCGTGTCCGCCTTATTCCGACAGTTTTTGATAATATGGAAGACGGACTGACGATTATCGGGGAAGACATCACCAGACAGATCCGGTTTGAACAGTCCCTCATGATCTCTGAAGCACGGTATCGTGGGATTGTGCTGGACCAGACGGATTTTATCTGCAGGGGGCGTCCTGATGGTACCGTTACGTTCATCAATGAACCGCTTAGCAGGTTCATTGGTATTTCATGCAGTGATGCCATTGGGAAAAGCATTTTTTCCTATATCGCACCCGAAGATCTCCATCTTGCCATGGAAAAAATGGGTGGGTTAAATCCGGACGAGCAAAACAATACCATCGAAATACGGGTGATCAATCACGAGGGGGTTTTCCGCTGGAACTTGTGGAGCAGCCGTGGTATATTTGACGTTAACGGGGCTCTGGTTGAGTGGCAGTCAGTCGGGTATGACATTACCGAACGGAAAGAGATGGAAGAAGCTCTGGCCCGCATCCAGAAAGCGGTGGACAGCTCCAGCGAGGCCATTGGAATCACAAATTCAGAGGGCCATCATATCTACCAGAACGCTGCCTTAACCAAAATGTTAGGATACACGAAAGACGAACTTGCGAGTTCGCCACTTCCCGTGATCGCGTACGAAGATCCACAGAAAGGATATGAAATTTTTAAGACCATTTTGCAGGGGAAATCCTGCAGCGGTGAGACGGTCATGGTCTCAAAAGAGGGTCGGAACGTAGAGGTCAGTTATCATGCCGACGCAGTGAGGGATGAAAATGGAACTATCATCGGCCTTATTGGTATCCATACAGACATCACTGAGCGAAAGCGGGTTGAAAAAACCCTTGCAGAGAGCGAACTTCTGTACCGTACGATCCTGAACAATATCCAGGATGTGTACTATCGCTGCGACCCCACTGGAAATCTCGTGATGGCCAGCCCCTCAGCACCGAAACTCCTGGGTTACGGCTCTCTTGATGAAATTGTCGGATTGAATATTGCCGAAAATTTTTATTACGATCTAGAGGAACGTGCCACTTTATTAGAGACCCTTCATGAAAAACAAAAAATATCCGATTATGAGATCACATTCAAAAAACGGGACGGATCACCTGTCAGTGTCTCGACTAGCAGCCACTTTCTCTATGGTCCGGATGGAAAAATAACAGGCATTGAGGGGTTTATCAGGGATATTACGGCCCGAAAGAATGCTGAACTGGCACTCCGTGAAAGCGAAGAACGATACCGGAAGGTAGTAGAAGACCAGACCGAATTTATCTGCCGTTTTTCTCCGGACGGGACCCATGTTTTTGTGAACTCGGCGTACTGTCGCTATTTTGGAATGAAACGGGAGGAGGTTCTGGGCTCCAGGTTCCGGCCGATGATTCATCCAGAAGACCAGCAGAGGGTTGCCCGGCTCCTTGCATCTCTCACCCCGGAAGACCCGGTAAAGAGTATCGAACAGCGGATTATCATGGCGGACGGCAGTATCCGCTGGCAGCGATGGACGGACCGGGCGATCTTTTTCTTAGATGGGAGCCTGAAAGAATACCAGTCTGTCGGTAGTGATATCACGGACCGCAGACAGGTGGAGGAAGACGTTGCCAACGCGTTGAAAAGAACCCGGCAACAGCAGGTAACGCTGGGTACGATCTCGCTTTCACCGTACCTTTTTTCAGGAGACGTTCATGGACTCTCGGCCACCCTTACGGAACTCTCATCCGGAGTACTCGGTGTGGAAAGGGTGAGTGTCTGGCTGTTTAATGGTAGTGGGGATGAACTGCAATGCATTGACCTGTACGAGGCCAGGGGTGATCGACACTCTTGCGGGGATGTACTGAAACGTGATGAATATGCACCAGAATTTGATGCATTAAGCACGGTAAAGTACATCGATGCAAATGATCCATTGACCGACCCACGCACAGCTGGATACGTGGAGGGCTATCTCAAACCCAACCATATTACCTCGATGCTGGATGCAGTGATCCGGGTCACCGGCCAGAACCTCGGGATCCTCTGTCTTGAGCACGTTGACCGTCCACACCAATGGGACAGTGATGAAATTGCATTCGCCTGCCATCTTGCAGACCAGGTGGCGATTACCCTGATGAACCATGAGCGCAGGCAGGCAGAAATGGCCCTTCTAAAAAGCGAGGAGCGGTACCGGAACGTGGTGGAGGACCAGACAGAATTCATCTGCCGTTTTACTCCGGGTGGAATCATCACATTTTGCAACGATGCATACTGCAGGTACTTCGAATTACAGAAAGATAGCTGTATCGGGAGCCCTCACCGCGTAGTAGTACCACCTCCGGATATCGGCGTGATGAAAGCTCATCTGGCATCACTTACTACGGAAAATCCTGTCAGGACTATCGAACACCGGATTCTCATGCCCAACGGTCACCTTGTCTGGCATTCCTGGAGCGATCGCGCAATTTTTGGTCCTGACCGGAATGTGATAGAATACCAGTCTGTCGGACGCGACATTACCAGAAAAATGGAACGGATCGAAAAGATCAGAGATAGTGAAGAGAGGTTCCGCATGATTGCCAATCTCTCCCCTTTCCCCATCTCTATTATGGATGGTGCATCGAATTACCGGTACCTGAATTCCATGTTCGAACGCCTCTTCGGCTATACACTCACCGATATTCCCACCGGAAGGGAATGGTTCGAAAAGGCATTCCCGGATGCTAATGAACGAAATGAGGCAATCTCCACATGGAAAAATGATCTCGCACATTCAAGCCCGGAAACGGCGAGGTCACGTGTTTTCCCGGTCACATGCAAAGATCGGACCGTCCGCCAGGTCCGGTTTTTTGCAGTTACACTCGGGAGCGGTGAACAGTTTGTTGTATATGAGGACCTGACTCCGAAAAATGAGCTGGATCGACTTCGTTTTGTCCTTGCCTCAATTGTAGACTCTTCCAATGATGCCATTATCGGAAAAACACTTGATGGGACTATCATCAGCTGGAACAAAGCCGCGGAGCGAATTTATGGATATCGTGCCGATGAGATAATCGGGAAATCGATTGCTCTGATTATTTCACCAGAGTTACGGAGCCAACTGCCGTCATTCCTCCGGAGAATCCGTAACGGGGAACGTATTGAACATTTCCGGACAATCCGGGTACGAAAGGACGGGACCCCCATCAAGGTCTCAATTACCCTGTCCCCGATCAAAGATGAAAACGAGCGGATTTATGGTGTATCCACGATAGCCAAGAGTATCTCTGATACTAATGAAAATGACCTCAGCAGTACCTCATGAAATCAGTTTCCATATGTTGCATTGATTCAGGGGGATTTGCTTCGCACTGGTAAAATGGTGTGAGGCCGGATTCGATCCTGATCGTCTTTTAAAAAGAAATCCGGTCTGAAATGCCTTTTCGTGGATGATATGGATAGCAGCCATTTTTGGTCCGGACTGCTTGCCCCTTATGCCTGACACTATTGCCATGCAGTAATTTCTGGCAAATAATGATAATATACCCTGGTTGATTACTCATCAGCCTAATTTGGCGGGAACGTGTATTGAAATGAAAAATACAGCGGCATCACTTGCAAATAAAGAGAACATCGAACGTTGGAAAGCAGTTATCGAACTTGAGAAATTCGGGCAGCCGGCCGCCGATTATCTGATCCCGGCACTGAAAGATACTGATCGCTGGGTCCGGTACCTGGCGGCAGATGCACTTGCCGCCATCGGGGCAACCCAGTCGGTGACCCCATTGATCGCACTCTTAAAAGACCCAGACCAGGATGTTCGGTTTGCGGCTGCGTCAGCACTTGGCAGGATAGGAGACCCAACTGCAGTGCCTGAACTTGAATCGGTTCTGAAAACAGATAACGCATATGTCCGGATCGCAGCGGAAGAGGCACTGGAGAAAATCACCCCAATCAGGTAAAGGTGCAATCCAAAGAGGAATATTAACTGACCGGACCGATATCATATTTCATCAATTCAGCAGATTCATTTTTTGATTTCTTCCCGGAACACCACCGGTTCCCGGACAGGGAGGCATATGCACTTAAACAGTGATCGGGACCATCTTTTTTCCAGGGACAAACCGTCCGACCCTGGTCTTTGATCCCCGGACGTTTGCCAGGAACCCGGTTGAAGATCTGCCCCGTATCGATACCATAGAAAACAACCGGGAATGCGATCCTGGGAAGTGCGTTGGTGTCACCCGGATGGAATGGTACCAACGCGTATCTTTTGCTATCACCTTCCTTCACCATTCTCCCTGGTCCGGGTCGCCGGTCCCATCGGGTGATTATCTGTAATGTGGTGAGATGGGTGGCAAAACTCGAACCCCACCCGGTATTCTTCCAGAAACCCGACAATAAGGTTTTTCTTTCTTTCAGTGGAATACCAATTCCAGTCATCCCTTCCCATGATGCGATCACCTTCGCACATCCCACGGCAGAGGTCAGGATAGTTGCGATGGTACCGCCGTATCGCCCATGCGAAGTCCACCAGGTTTTAAAGCATCCCTGATATGCAGGAGGACGACGAACATTTTTCTTTCGTTGATATAAATGATTTTTAAGGATTTCTACGGAGATAGCGTAACAGAGGACAGAAAAAATAAGCTCCTGTTATTCATACATCATACACCGGCACAGCGCGGACATTGTAGTCTTTCAGACACTCCCCGTCGAGTTCAATGGCAACATTCGTGGAGGCCCCAGGAGCCAGTGTACCAATGTAGATATCCCGTGAATCCCTGACGGCATCGTCATTGATGTGAACAAGCATGACCCCAAGTTTTACATTGTTGACTGGGGTGGAACCCGTATTATAGACCTGGTACTGTACTGTATAATAGCAACCCCGGGTAATACCCCAGTCTTCGGACTGCTTTTGCAGTGTCGCCTGCACCTGTGAGGTCTGGCCACCATGGTCATAGGTCCCGACACTGCTCAGTGAGGAACACCCCGCAGCCATGATGGTGACACCTGCGAATAGGATGATTATTGCTAATCCGGCGGGTTTCATCTTTTTTCACCTGTATGGTGGTATAGGACGGGATGCCCCATCAATGTCACTGCGTGAGATCCCTATCACGTATTCAATTCCAATACCAGATTATTGCCTGAGGTCCATCAGATCGGAACCAGCATTATCCTTTTCCGAAATGATCTTGTCCCTCCCGGTTCACGACAACCGTACCGAAACGATCCCTTATTATTGGAGCAGATTTTAACGTTCCTTAAATAATTTTTTGGTGATCTGATGTCGTATCGCTCTATTGTGTGTGGACTTGGCCTGATATTTGTCCTCGTTGTTGCAGCATGGGGACTGTCAGGGTATGCAGGATTACCGGGACCGGGGGGGAGCATAAGCTATTCTACCAATTCAGCCCTTAAAGAGCCGCGATATTATACGGGAATTGATTTTCGCTCACTGAAGTCTGATGATCACCTGACCGTGCTTCCGGTAAAGGACGTACGACAGCAGGTAACGAACTGGACCTGCGGCCCCGTCGCTGCAATGAATGTAATGACCTTTTACGGGGTAAATTTCTCCCGGGGTGATCATGATGAATTCCGGATATCGGATGAGATGCATGTCTCAACGACCGGTGTGGCGAACGAAACAACTACACTCGGGGCAACCCCCGATGTGATGGCATCATGGTTTGCCAGCAAAGGATGGAATGCCACCTGGGGGACGAACGGGTCGATGCAGATGCTTCGTGACAATCTTAAATCAGGAAAACCCACCCTGGTGGAATGGATTGACTGGGGCGGCCACTGGGTAATCGTCGTTGGGTATGATGATCGGGGTACCCCGACGTACTGGGACGATGTGATCATGTTTGCCGATTCTGCAGACTGCCATGATGACCGCGTCGACGGGATCACTTATTTCAATGCTGGGGAATTCGAAGCAATGTGGTTTGACGCCCATTATTTCCCTGAAACGATAAAAAACCGTGCGTATGTTCTTGCAGTCCCGGGTCCATCGAGTCCGGTGATTCCCGGATAGCCAGAATACCGGGTAACAGGGGGGGAAGGTAAGGGAACCTGTGTGCCAGGCATGGCGGATATATAACAAAAAGGCCTCCATCTGTTTATCCGGAACTGGAACTTCACCTCAGGATATCCCATGATTTGATGGATGGTGTCAGTGGAATGTCCATTCCGTCACGAATAAAACGGTAGGATGAACGAAAAACAATAGAGATAACCGTCGCCAGATGTACCAAAGATAGATCGCATGAAAACTGATATTCGTGTCTTTCTCGCGTTGTTGATGATGAGCTGCATACTTGCAGCGGGCTGCATCCAGCCATCAATTCCGAAACCGGCCATGTCCATTTCCCCGCCGGTGACTAAAACACCCACTACCGCAACGCCGACAACACATTCTCCAGCGATTTCTGACAAGTCAGTACCAGTACAGTCGACCCGTGACCAGATCGCGTTTGTCGACAGGGCCCGCGTCTATGCGCAGGAGAATGGGAAAGAGAGAGCTATCGCGGAGTTTAATGACCCGGTGGGACAATTCTCAGTGAATGGCATGTATATCTTTGCCGGGGGATATGATGGTACGGCCCTTGCTGAGCCGTTCAAGCACGAAATCGTCGGGAAAAACATCCTGGATATCACCGACCCGTACGGCATTCTATTCATCCGGAGCCTAATCGATACTGCCCGGAAAGGGAAGGGACTGGTCAGTTACGGATACCGGAACTCGTCGCTGAACAATACTATTCAGCCCTACCTCTCATATGTAACGAACGTTGACAGCACCTATTATATCGGTGCCAGGCTCCACGAGAACACAGGTACAGAATTCCCTGCATCCGCAAGGAATATTGCATCGAAAGATATCACACCGGGAGAACTGGTCACGTTTGTCCATGATGCAGCCGATTATGCAAATAAATCCGGGAAGGACAAAGCCCTTGCCGCGTTCAATGATCCGGATGGTCCCTTCACGAACGGCGAAATGTATATCATTGCCTACGATTTCAACGCAACAAACCTCGCACATCCGTACACCCCGTGGATCAGGGGGCTTTCCCTTGAGCATTATACGGACCAGGACTCTGTTGCCACCATCTCCGAACTGTCATGTATTGCACGTCTCGGGGGCGGGTTCGCCCACACTACCCAACGGATCCCCTCCGGCGAAAAACAGATCTACGTACCAAAACTCCAGTACGTTCTGCCAATAAACGAGAGCTGGTGGATTGCTGCGTCCATTCTCAACCCGGATTATACCCAGCTCCGCTCAGGGAACCTTGCCGGAATCAGGGTCAGGAACCAGACTAATGAACAGCTCTTCGCTCTGGTGAATCGTGCAGTTCAGTACGAACAACAGAACGGGAAAGAAAAAACACTCGACGAGATTTCGAAACCTGATGGCGAATTCGTGAACGGGGACCTCGCGGTATGGGCAGAAACCTTTGATGGGGTGATTCTTGCGGACCCCTTCAATAAAGACATGGTTGGAAAATCCTTCCTCAATTATACCGATCCATATGGCGAGAAGACGACCGTTGTCGGCATAGCGACCATCCGGAACGGGACCGGGTTCACCCACGCAATGTTCCCGGATGCCGCCACCGGGTCGGTCGTACACGTTCCAAAACTCATTTACATGAAACCGGTTGATGATACCTGGTGGATTGGCAGTGGGATCTATGGTATCCAGGTCCGGTGAGGCAGACACCGGCCTTCCGGACAATCTCCCCTGATTTCACATCCCTGCACCATCATATTTCCTTTCCAGCCCATCTTTTCTCCCTAACTCGGGGGAACTCGAATAAAACCGGCAGACCAGGTTATTTTTCCAGATCTATAGTGGCGGATAAGTGGCAGGTGCGGTGCTGCCGGTAATCCCCGATGGCCGGACTGCGCAACGTGCAATCAAGGGAGGTCATCATTCTTTTTGGAGGCCATGGGGGGTATCTTCGCACCCCGCTCTACTGACATGGAATTGGAGAATTAATGGCCCGGCAGCTAATTAGATCGGTTCACAGTACGGAAATGTAGCATTCGCCTGTGAATGGGATCGTCTATCCTGTTATCAGGAGCCAGCCATCCCTGGTAACCTGATAGAAACCCTTTCAATTTTCTTCCCGGGCCTCATCCCCTGAATTCCGGTACGCTCCATCTGGTACGTTCATCTCGAACCGTGCCCCTTTCCCGGGCTCACCATTCTCATGGATCGCAATGCCGGTAATATCAAGAATTTCCCGCACAAAAACGAGACTTCGCATCGAGTCGCGGGCACCAAAGTCGCCGCGGACGAAAATCTGTTCCTTCTTCTCACAAGGGATTCCAATACCATTATCTTCGAAGACGATTATCACCCCGTCAGGAGTGATCCTGTGCCAGACCCGGATCCGGGTGACATGGCCCCCGTGTTTCACTGAGTTCTCGAAGATACGCTGGCATACCTTTTCCAGCAGGGGATCAGCGAATATCTCAAGATTTTCCATCTCAAGGTGATACTGGACTTCACTGATGGAGATATGGGAGAGCCCGAGCAGCATCGCCATCTTGAGGTTCTGCCATTTAGGGGGTTTTACCCCCATATCCTGGTAATCTTTCGAATATTCAAGGACTTCGTTAATTAGCCGGGCGGCCTCATCACATTGTTCCAGGGTCACGAGGATCTGGTCCTGCCCGGTCAATTGATTTTTTGCCAGCTCGAGATAGCCACTCAGGATAAAGATCTGGCTGGTTAAGTCTTTTCGAGTCAGCTGCGAGAGCACATTGAGTTTCTGGTTCACCCGTCGCAGGGTGTCCTCGGTAAGTTTACGTTGCGTGATGTCTTCCCCGGACCGGAGGGTCCCGGTAACTCTCTGGTCTTCATCGCGGATGAGGGAAAAATGCCAGGTAACCTGGCGTTCCTCCCCAATTGCCGTAACAATGACGTTTTCAACCTGCTCTGGTAGATACGTCGCGTCGGTCATCATCCGGAAAAAAATCTCCCGGCTTTTTTCCCGTAATCGCACGGGCAGGAAGGTATCAAACCAGTTCTTTCCGAGGATTTCTTCTTCACTTCTGCAGAGCAGTCTACACCCCGCGGGGTTTACCATGATCACCGCCTGGTCAGGACCAATGGCAATGACTGCCGTTCCCACGATTTCAAGATAAGTGCGGGTCTTTTCGCGTTCCTTCCGCAGCGCTCGTTCTGACTCGAACATCTCCATGTAGAACATGGTGCTCTCCTGCCGCCAGATAATGCAGATCCCGGTCCCGATACTAATCAGGAGAATGGAGACAATGATGATCAGGAGGAGGATCTGCTCCTGAATAGGTCCATATGCCTCCGATTTATCCATTTTGACAACGATGGACCACGGGGTATCCGGGACATCCCGGATCGCGCTGATAACAGGTACACCCCGGTAATCAGAGCCCTTGATTATCCCCGCCTCACCATGCACTGCTTTTACCGCCGGATCCTCTGTCAGGTCCAGCGGAACCCGCAAAGTAAGAGCAGAATGATTGCTGAAACGAAGGTCATTGAGATAGACCAGATCGTTCCCCTCCCGGCGTACGACCAGGGTCTCTGCCGATGTGCGGGGCCCGGGCCATTCACGGATAAACGGGTAGAGATATATTTCGGGATCGACCTGAAAACAGACGAATCCGAGTGGCTTGCCTTGTTCCTGGTCATTGTATATGGGAACGATGATCGCAAGGTAGATCTTCTGGTCATGGTCATCACGATAAAAGTCAAGAATGGTGATATTCCCGGAGACCAGGACCCGGGGTAGTTCCCGGATTACGGGTGTTGCAACCGGGATTTGTGTATCAGGGACTGACAGACGGAGCGTGCCTTTTGTATCGATGAGGTACGCCCGGACATACTGGTTGTACTTTAGTTCTTTTTCAAACCAGGCCTTGAGCGCTTCTCTCGTTTCTGTATCATTCCCATCATTCATTAAGTCCCGAACGCGTGAAGTGAACACGGGATTGTGGAAAAATATCCCGGCATCCCCCATCTGTTCAGTTTTCCAATCGACCAGTTCATTTGCTTTCAAATCCGAAATGGCAATCAGCTGGTGATCGATCTCCAGTTTATAATTTTTCTCGTAATTCTGGTAATATACATAACTGCTTGCGAGGATCAGGACCGCCATAATAATAAAAAACAGGACCAGGAACTTCCGGGTGCGTGGCCCGTTTCTTTGACCAGGTCCATTGCCCGCCATTATACTCCATTCCCAGCGGCCGGCACCCTTTTTCATCTATCCTCACAAACAGCGACACAATCTTCTTTGCGTTCCAGGGCTGAGCACCAGTAGGTCATACTATTTCCACGGTCATGCATGACATTGTCCATCAGGTTGTAACATGCCTTAACGAGATATCGGACCTTGTCAGAAAATCCGCCCAGCTGAAACCCGGTTGCACAATTCTTCAGAATATGAAGACCGGCATCCTCGTTGAGCACGGCATTCCCTGCCACATTACGTCCTTTTCTCTTCAAGATAAGAACGGATCGGGTATTCGCCGCTACTCCGGAAAATTTCCGGGACCTGTTCTGGTCCATATCCACCACACGGAGTCTGGGAACGATAGCGTAATAAGACTCTGTGTTCAGATCCATGAGTGCGTCAAATTTACATCCGCAGGTAGGAATCGCATCCTCGTTCCATTGGAAGAATTGGATTAATGTATGCTGGCCCTGTCGGTCATTAACCGCGAGAACATGGACGGCAGGTACCATTATAATGTTTTATATGTTTCGTAATGATTAAGATTTGGCATTGTACTCACTTATTCCAGCACCCTCCCTCCCTGCATTCGGGCACCATCGGAAAAGTTAATCGGCACTGGATAAACTACAGGTAACACATAGAACCGGGAAACATCAATGACTGTCGTAACGTTAGGTGGAAATAATGGGATTATTGCCGATTCATAACGATCAGCCCCATGATAACGCCTTATCATTTTATCACCTGTGACACCCGCATTTTTCCTGAAAGCCCGATGCATCATTGCAGATCCCGGAAAAGCGGGGAATGCATGGGATTATCAACGGGTGCCGGCTCCTCATGGCGTGAATTTCACGTAATCCCTCCCGGCACAGATCCAACCGCTACAACAGATGATGCCCGGTCACGTGGCAGTGACCTTGAGTGGTTTTCAAAAAATATGTGTTTCAGACACCAATTGCCGCAAGGTTACCCGGGCTCCTCATAAAGAGCCAGTAACCCCGGGTCGGGTATAATAGTGTGGATTCACCGGGATCACCATTGAAGATAGTCGGTTCATAACTCTGGGTCAAGGCATTGAATCCTATTGAATGTACCCAGTCAGGTTGGACTGCAAGGAATGTATTCCGGGCTGACGCCGGGTTTAAACCGGTAAACCCTATCGTATTCCAACCTTCCGGCAGGCTCCGGGATGGCGGGATAACCATCGGATTCGTATTGTCAAAGGTCAGATTGATATCTGCACCTGAAACGGAATAGATCCAAATACCATACAGCGGTTGTATCGGTGTAGTGGCGAGAACCATCGCCCAACCTGGCGGGCTTCGTGACCCGTCCCACATGAAGGCAGAATGGCCCCCCATATTTACTGGACTAAATATCATGCCGGTATTGGACCCGGTTGCGAGTCTTTTGGGTGTTGAAACCAGGTTCCAACCCGGTGAGAGGGTGATCCGATCAGGTGTCGGTGGAGGGCTGGAGATGAATGAAGCCGGTGAGGAGATAAAATATGGGTCTCTGACCGCATCAGGATAGATTGAGAGCATTTTCTTCTGTTTTGAGGGATCAGATGCAGAGTAAATCACCCCCGGCTCATCCTTTCCATTATCAATGTACTGCCCGTCGGGAATGAGGAAATTCTTGTTGACAAGAGTTGGATCATTTCCGCTTTTTCCCTCTTTCTTGATCACATTGAACCAGACAATCCCCTTGATATCAGGATAGAGGGACGAGAGTGACCCGGGGTTATATACCTCTGTAACGTGGGAAACTTTAAGCGATTCCTCCCGGCCAGAATCCCCCTGTCCGTCACTGCTCGTCTCGGTGAAGATGAACGGATGGTTTCTCTCCTTCGCGTAATAATCGTAAAACCCTTTGATACTGGAAAGAGTAGTGGGGCCCCCTGGCCAGGAATACCAGGTCATGCCCACCCAGTCGACTGAATCTGAAGGGAGCGGTTCAAGGTTGTCATTATTTCCAGGCCAGTAGACTTTCCGGTCGTCCTTTGCCTGTGCAATATTTCCTGCCCAGACGACCTGGACATTATCGCCGCCGTTCTGGTGAACGAGAACGTACGCATCCCGGAACCACTGCCGGAATGCTTTTTTCGCCGGGCTGTCCACATTGTCATTTACTTCAGGATTTACTTCGTTGTACGTATTGAACTCCGGGGCAAGCCAGATGAGAATTGTCGCACCTTTTCCCGAACCGTCCTTGTTCCGGTCTGATACATCTTTTAATTTTGTCGCAAGGTCAGTAAGAATTTCTCTTCCTGTTTTCCCATCAGGGTAGATATCGGACAACGAAAGGGGATGTCCGTTGTAGGGTGCGAGTGCTATCATCGGGACTCCACCCTGGTTGATGACTTTTTCAGCCCAGATATCCGGCCCTGGGGATGCGGTATAGAGTTTTTTCCCATAATTGTTGTCCGGGTAGTAGTTCATCAGGTAATACCGGGAAAATATCACCTGTTTTGCACCGGACCCGGGAGTTATCGCATCTGTTGATGCTCGGAATGATAAAATCCCGGTATCGATAGAATCAATACCACCGGACACCGTTTCTCCGTATGACTCCGGATGGTCCATGACCTGTGTCTCATAGAGATGACCGTCCTGGTTGCTGTTCTTAAAGTTATTCGGACCGAGTGTCCCTGTATTCCCACCGAGGTACACACCCACGTAGGTCCCATTCCCTGAAAGAAGACCTTCATTGACCGTGGGGATGTGAACTGCCGCGAGTGGCTGGACCAACAGACAGATTCCTAAAATAATTCCAGATACAATTATGAGTCTCGTAGGTTCCATGATTGTTTCCCCTGATACAATTCAGACATTTTTTTATCCGGGCCAGACCCGGGACCTTACCATATCGGCACTGATCTGAATTTGTGTCGCTTTTCCCAGATTAACCAGTAATTTTACCTTTAATCTGACACCATAAAAAATCTACGGGTGCTGGGGAAGGACCTTTCAGAATTTACAACAACCGACATGAAGTTTTTACTTGTACGGAGAAAAATTGGAATGGGTCGTTCATTGCCATCCATTTTACGATTCCTGCGTAGTGGTGAACGAATAGGACCAGGGAATTCCAGAGCATTCTGGTCCAGGGGGTCATATCCGGAATTCCGGCCTGGCCATAGACCGGGTCACTCATGTTAATTGGCGATGTGGTCCAGGTAACTCTGTATCAAATTGCCGACATTCCTTCTTTTTACCTGGCCGGAACTATCCCGGTAGGGTACCGGAAACACCAGGGAATAACTCTTTTACGCCCGGTTTGCAGAGGAACCGGGGCGGATATCCGCCGGTCCTGCATCACTCCATTATGACCAAATACAATCATCACACTATATAGAATAACGGTTTTGCTAAAACCTAACCTGGATAATCTATGACACCGGTTTCTCTCAAGAACGGAGCATTTTATAACTGTGACTGTATTACCGGGGCCCGGGAATATATCCCTGATAACTCAGTGGACTTAATCATTACCGATCCACCCTACGGGATTAACGGGGACAAACTGCACAAACATTACAACCGAAACGAAGAATTTGTCGTTGGAGGGTATGTTGAAATCCCGCAAAATGAGTATGCAGATTTCAGTATCCTGTGGATAACCGAGGCAGAACGCGTGTTACGACCCGGAGGTTCGCTCTATATCGTATCGGGATACACAAATCTTATCGATATCCTGAATGCCTTACGGAACACCCGCCTTAACGAGATAAATCATATTATCTGGAAATATAATTTTGGGGTTTTTACACGTCAAAAATACGTTTCATCCCATTATCACATACTCTTTTACGAAAAGCCGGGGGGTACCCGGACATTCAATCTCGAATCACGTTATGGCCTCGACGAAAGGAACGGGGAGAACCGGTCACTCAATAATTATGATCGGGAAGATGTCTGGGTGATTAACAGGGAGTACAAACCTGGCCAGGTAAAGAACAAAAATGAACTGCCCACAAAATTACTCATTAAAATGATGCAATACAGCAGTAATGAAGGCGACCTTATCTGTGATTTCTTCCTTGGAGGATTTTCCACCGCAAAAGTCGCAATTGGTCTTAACCGGAGGGTGACAGGGTTTGAAATTTCCTGCGGGATGTTCGAGACTAAGACCAGGGAGATTGCCGCAATAATTCCCGGCAATCTTATTCCAGGACTAAGAAATCCGACAGTCAGTACGCTTGAAAACCCGGGAAAAGCCTGGACCGACGACGAGTTGCAACGTCTGAAAATGGGATTTATGAGGCTTAATGTAATTGGAATGACGAAAAAGGATATAATCGCGGAACTGGGTGCAGAGCACGGGCGGGGACGTTTCGCAATTTTAAACGCACTCAAAAAAATAAATTGTTACAATGACGTAAAGTCTTCACCGGTTACATTAGATAAATTCTCGTGACAAATTACGGGAAAAAAATCAACGTATAAAACGTATCCGGACCATTCCATATCAATTTCTTCCGTGAATTCACAGCCTTGAATGAGCGTTAAGAGTACCGGATTCTCTGGAATGATATTTCCCAGCATGACACTCCAGAGTCCCTGGCAAACCCCCACGGGGAGCAGGGAGGACTACGATATGCTTAGGCAACGTTATGCTTGGGAATCCCGCATGTGAACAGGAAATGATGACCGGAACGGTTGAAAAAACTCTTCCTCTCTCCTGATACAGTAAACCGTTTGCCCCCCAACCGAAAAAAGGTCCGGACAAATTTGTCAGTCAGTTCCTGTAAAAAAGATAATCGAAGGCTTTGAATTTGGAGTGCTGATGCCTTAGCCCGGCAATAGGTCGGGACGATTAAATCGAATATTTTTCCTATTTCCAACAAAAAATGTGCAATCGCGCAAAAGAGATAGAAGAATTAAGACCTGTAATCCGCACCCTGCCGCATAACATTTTATTTTTAATCTTCCGGACACGCCTCCACCCGGAGCCCTCCCCCAGCTATTCACAACATTTTGTGAGTAAGGTAACATCCACTATTCAATATTATACGACAATTGTGTAAGGTCTCCTTTTAGAAATTTCAAGTGTTACAAGT
>CAIJED010000106.1 GCA_903819595.1 uncultured Methanomicrobiales archaeon
ATGTACCCGAACGGCGTGACGAAGCACTCAATAATGTCCAGGGAATGATTGCCGGGACGGTTGATTCCTGCCCGGTGCCCATTCTTACAAAGGACGGCACAAGAATCGAAGTTGAAACCAAGGTCACCCACGGGTGGTGGAATGACCAGGAGGTGCTTATCGGGGTTTCCAGGGATGTTACCGAGCGTAAACGGGCTGATGAAGCGCTGCTTCAGCTCACCGACCGCCTATCGCTCGCCACACGGGCCGGCGGCGTGGGTATAGGGGATTACGATGTCGTCAATAACATCCTGGCCTGGGATGACCAGATGTTTGCCCTCTACGGGATCATTCGGGACCAGTTCAGCGGTGACTATGAAGCATGGCAGGCAGGACTTCACCCGGAAGACAAGCAGCGGGGTGATGAAGAAATCCAGATGGCGTTACGTGGAGAGAAGGAATTCGACACTGAGTTCCGCGTCATCTGGCCGGATGGCAGCATAAGAAATATCCGGGCCCTTGCCCTCGTGCAGCGTGATGCAGCGGGTAAACCGTTGCGGATGATCGGCACGAACTGGGACATCACCGGACGAAAGCGGGCAGAGGAGGCTGTGTTAGAAGCTAACAAAAAGCTCAACATCCTCAACAGTATCACCCGCCACGATGTCCTCAACCAGATATCGGTCCTCGTCATGACATTGGAATTAATAGAAGAGAGCGTCCAGGACGCAGGCATCCTCGACTTCGTCAAAAAGGCAGAAGGCGCAACCGAACGGATCACCCGGCAGATCGATTTTACCCGGGAATACCAGGACATCGGTGTCCTGGAACCCACGTGGCAGAATGTATCCGATATTATCGCCAATGAAAAGGAACAGCTGACGACATGCCCGTATGATATCCGGGTTGATCTCGGCGCAATTGAGATCTATGCAGATCCGCTCCTCCCGAAGGTCTTTTATAACCTTTTAGAGAATGCAGTCCGGCATGGGGAACACGTCAGTACCGTCCGCTTTTCGAGCCGGGAATCAGAACACGGGCTGACACTGGTCTGCGAGGACAACGGGGCCGGTGTCGATGCAGAGTCAAAAAAGCACCTGTTCCAGCAGGGCTTCGGGAAGCACACCGGTTTCGGGTTGTACCTCATGCGTGAGATCCTCGGTATCACCGATATCACTATCAAGGAGACGGGAGAGCCCTGGCAAGGGGCACGTTTTGAGATGGTCGTGCCAGA
The DNA here is from genome assembly GCA_903819595.1 of uncultured Methanomicrobiales archaeon. GTDB lineage: Archaea > Halobacteriota > Methanomicrobia > Methanomicrobiales > Methanospirillaceae > CAIKOD01. The sequence goes on from CAIJED010000106.1 coordinate 1,214, forward strand.
TGGGATGTGGCGGATGACAGGGAAGAGTGAATAATGGCAGATACATTCCGGGTGCTGTATGCCGATGATGAACCAGATCTTCTCAACATTGGTAAGCTGTTCCTTGAGCGGTCCGGGGATTTTTCTGTTGCAACTGTTTGTTCGGCATCTGCCGCCTTAGAACTCCTCAAAAAAGAACAATTCGACGCCATCATATCAGATTACCAGATGCCAGGGATGGATGGCATCCAGTTCCTTATCGAGGTGCGGAAGAAATACGGGTCGGTCCCATTCATCCTGTTCACCGGTAAAGGCAGGGAAGAGGTAGTTATCAAAGCATTAAACGAAGGGGCAGACTTCTATCTCCAGAAGGGTGGCGACCCCGGGGCACAGTTTGCTGAACTTATCAACAAAGTCAGGTATGCAGTTCAACGACGAAGGTATGAACAAAAAGTAAACGAGGCGGGGGAAAAATATAAAGCATTTATTTCCGTTTCAAACACCGGTGCCTGGGAATACCATGATGATACCGGTTTCCTGTGGTGCAGTCCTGAATATCTTTCGATGCTTGGGCGGAATGCCAGCCAGTTTGATTTTTCAGGTAAAGCGAACCTCCAGGAAACATGGACCGACCTGCTTCATCCCGAAGACCGGGAGCGGGCAGACCGGCATTTTAAGGAGTATCTTCTGAATGGTTCTGTGGGAATGTACGAGAACCATTTCCGCATGCGGCATTCCGACGGGCACTGGGTGTGGATATGGTCGCGTGGCAGCACACTCCGTAACAACAAGGGGGACCTGACCCGTAAGACAGTCGGTACTCATATCGACATTACCGAATCAAGGCTGGCAGAAGAAGCCATAGCGAACAACAACGAGCGCCTTCGCATGGCGCAGGAGATTGGGAAGATCGGCAGCTGGGAGCTGGACCTTGCAACCGCCAGGGTATGGGCATCGGAAGAGGGATTTCGGATATTTGCGGCTCCCCGACCTGCAGACGGCGTTATTTCTCTTGAAGAGATTGAAGCCAGGATTCCTGATCGGGAACGGATTCACCGTGCATTGACCGATCTTGTCAAAAAAGGGAAGGAGTACAATCTTGAATATGCCATTGAACCAAACGATAATTCCGGCCAGAAGATCGTCCATTCAGTGGCAAGAATACTGATCGATGCTGAAAAAAAGCCTGCCATGATCGCCGGGGTCATCCAGGACATCACCGGCAGGAAGCGGTCAGAGGAGCAGGTACTGCTTGCCGGGGAAGAATGGGAACGTACATTCAACGCCGTTCCGGACCTGGTCTCTATCCTCGACACTGAGCACACGATCCGAAGGGTGAACAAGGCTATGGCCGCGAAACTGGGTGTAACACCGGACGAAGCGGTTGGCCTGACCTGCTATCAATATGTGCATGGTACGCAAAGCCCGCCCAATTTCTGCCCGCATGCGATGTTAATAAAAGACCAGCAGGAACACGCGGTGGAAATTTACGAGGAACGCCTTGGAGGCCATTTCCTCGTCACCTGCACACCGTTGTGGGACAAGGATGGGAAGTTGCTCGGCAGCGTACACATCGCCCGAAACATTACAGACCGGAAAAGGGCGGAGGAAGCGCTGTTGCGTTTGAGCCAGTTCCATGAAAGTGTCATTACCAATGCACAGGTCTGGCTGAGCGTTCTTTCCGATAAAGGGACCATCCTCATGTGGAATACTGCTGCGGAGGAAATAAGCGGGTACCGTGCCGGGGAAGTTATCGGCAAAAATGAAGTCTGGAAGTTGCTCTACCCGGATAACGAGTACCGTAAAGCGGTCACCGATACCATAACCCGGATCATCCGCGATCAAAATTACCTGGAAAATTTCGAGACAACGATCCTCTCAAAGTCGGGGACAAAGAAGGTGATATCCTGGAATACAAAGGGGATCCCCGATATTACAGGAACGGTATCTGATTTTATTGCCATCGGGGTGGACGTAACTGACCGGGTAAGGGCAGATGAGGCGCTGAAAACAAGCCAG
>CAIJED010000107.1 GCA_903819595.1 uncultured Methanomicrobiales archaeon
GTAACCTCAAGAGATGTACGTTCCTGTTCTCCGGATGTGATGGTTGCCTGGGCTTCTGCGAGTCTGGTTGCGAGGGACGCCAATTTTTCGTCGGTATTTTTCTTATCACTGGTGAGATCCTGAATAGTAACCTCGAGAGATGTACGTTCCTGCTCTCCTGATGCGATGGTTGCCTGGGCTTCTGCGAGTCTGGTTGAGTGGGACGCTAGTTTTTCGTCGGTATTTTTCTTATCCTCGATGACTTCCTCAAGATGTCCTTTCTGTGTTTTTGTGATACTCGTTTCATGTTCCAGGGCTGCAGCTGATGCCGTAAGCGCTTCATCCAGTTTGGAGATTTTCTGGTGGAGTTCACCAATTTCTGAATGATATGATCGTGCCGCTTGTTCCAATTCCTGCTGGAGCATGACCCCTTGTGTCTCTAATAACACCCGGTGGTTAGTCTCTGCTTCCAATTCACCTTTCAGCCGGTCCTGTCCTGCGGCTTGTTGTCTGACTTTCTCCTCGAGATCAGTAATTATCCGGGACAAGTCCTGTTCAGACTGCATTTTTGCCTGAAGAACAGACTTAAATTCCTGTTCTGCCGACAAGGCCCGGTCTCTCTCTGCCGAAAATTCGGATTTTTGTTGTTCGTGTTCGAGTGTAAGAGCGTGGAGTGTCTTTTCCAGGGATGCACTATGGGTAGACTCCTCGATCAGTGCATGCTGCATAGTATCAAGACTTGTTTTCCGGGCATCGGATTCTCCGATGAGCAGGGAGATTTGGGTGTTAAGTTCATCGTTTTGCGAACGATAAGTTGACTGGGCCTCTTCGTGTTCCCTGGTCATAGAACGGATAGTCTCATCACGGGCGGTGATGAGTATTTTATCCTCCTCGCGCCCATGTTCAAGATCTCCGATCTCACCAGTTTTTTGTTTCAGCGCCTTCTCCAGTTCTTCACATTTCCTTGTCAATGTGACAATTTTTTGATCTTTCTGCCGGAGCATCCCTGTTCCTGTCTCGATGGCCAGGGTCTGTTCGGTAACCTTCCGTTCCAGTTCTTTCGCAGATTCTGAAAGCTCCCTGAGATCTGAAGATACATGCAATAACTCTTTTGATGTGTTAACCGTGATCTCGAATGCCGAGAGAAGATATTCAAGAAGTTTTTTACGATTGGCTGCCACAACGTAGGTTTGGTCTTCGTGACTGACCCGGAATTGTTTTTTTATCTGGTCCGGAGTCAGTCGCTCAACAGGAGTTGTGAGCATGCTATCTATGAGTAAGAGGTGATCAGGAAGATGATATGGTGGCCCGATGAAATTATCGGTATTACTCTCGAGGACTGATAACAGGTCCTCCATCGTAGACGCGGCAGTTAGCATGAGAACTGGAATAACCCAGAGATCGTCGTCTGCCTTGATCTGGCTGCATACCCTAAACCCCTCCTGCCTGCAGGTTGTACTGTCACAGATAAGGAGGTTGGGTTTTCCTGTAGGAAGAGCGTCATTAAGTTGTACACTACTGGTAAAAACGGTAATCCGGTAACCCCTCTGTTCCAGGTGCTCCTTCAGTTGTAGTGGCACGGGTTCATCAGCACTGATAATGAATATATCGATGGTGTTTTCATCTCCATCTGGCGGTGGGTTACTCATCACAATCCTCCTTACACGATTAAAAACTCTTCAAACTATATACCTGTTTATATGTTCTTTCCAGTGATGATACCTTTTTGGAACCAGTTATCACAACAGTGACTCCGCAAGGAGAATTTGTTAAACTGAACGACTACAGAACAGGGAATAACTACAATTGGTGGGCATGGAAGTATCCCCTTATTGTTTCACTGTAATGTGTGAAAAGGAACAGAACAGTTAAAACACCTGTTCTCTTCATTTTCCCATCGTTCCTGCCATTTTTGTCTGATCAGGTTTGCACGCTCTGGGTCTCGATAAAGAAATACTCCTTTCCGGCAATTTTTGCAGGGTACCGAATGACAAATATGGTATCGGACAGGTTGAGGATCTCGTTTTCGTTATCGAGATAGAACCCGTCGGTGGTGGAATATTTTTCGATGATTGCGGTGTTATTCTTTGTCAGGTTCCAGGTACCAGTGGTGTACACGGTTCCATTGGAATATCGGTATGCGAGAGTACCATTCTCATACCAGGTAAAGGTGTCGTTGGCGCGGCGGTGATAATCTGCCATAAACTGCTGGACAGAGGCGTTTTTTTGATCAATCTCCTGTTCAGTATGCCAGGACTGGACTTTCCAGGACTTATTTACAAGGAGCTGGCGGGGGCCAGTGCTCTGAATTACAGGAATTCCGGTTGTCACGGGTTCCTTGCCTGTGGAGGGAATTCCGGTTGTTGTTATCGACTGGACGGTTGTTACCGTGGTTGGTGGGGCTACAGTTTGCTGACTGGTGCATCCGGCGACCAGCACCAGTACGGATACGAGGAGGATTAGACAAACAATACCATTCGACTTCATAAATTTTCATATCGGCCAATGAAAGATAACCGTTTCCTTTTGTACCCGGATTGTTATCCATGGATTATGAGGGCCCCATTCACACAATATTTTCTGGCTGCACGATGTTTGGACTCGCGTTAAGCCTGATATTTCCCTTGAATCCCGGTAGGGATACCGGTGGGATGTCCTGAATCAGCGGTCAATCAGTTGGAAAAATTGTGATCTGTCGGCTTCACCACTGTACACCATGAGTCTAATGTCGTCCAGATGGGATTTTTATTTAGGAAGGGGTGTAGATTCCCCGTGAATATCCAGGATTTTATCGAAATTCCGGAGGCAGGAACCGTCATATCAAGGGCGGTGGGAAAACTGACCGTGGTAAGGACGGATAGGAAAGGTGAGAGATAAAAACACCATGGTTGCCTGTATTCCCAGAAATCTGGTGCACCCGACCCATGGTATAGGTATTTTCATCATCGATCGATTGGTAACGACCCGTTATGCGCTTTCTACGTGGATGAAATAGAAATCTGACTGTAATATTTCCATCTGACTTTGCACAATTCCGAAAAACTGGTATACGGTCCTTGTGTCCAGATGGGCTCGGGAGAATTTAACTGGCCCGTTTTTTTTCGTCCTACCATCCTGCTCGTATTTACTGGAATCCGTGAATCACCTCACGATAGTTTATGCCCTTGAAAGCGGGGTGCACCTCTAACCGCCTGGCCATATCATATTCCCTGGATAATACGGGAATATGCGACGTTATGGCCA
>CAIJED010000108.1 GCA_903819595.1 uncultured Methanomicrobiales archaeon
CCTACGACTGGAATGTCGCCGGTCTGGCCATAGACAAACGTATTATCAGCTAAACCTGCCGTGTTGCTGTTTCGCAAGTGGAATATACCGTTCCTGAATACACCAATTGTGTCTTTCCCAATTCCGGTCCAGTCGCCTGTTACCGGAGTATCCTTGTTCGTACCATACGCGAAGCTGATGTCAGCAGGACCATTTGTGTTGCTATTCTTCAATTCAAATCTACCGTTACGGAATACGCCAATCGTTGATAGATGATTAACCGTGACACCCGCCACATTACTTGGCTTTGAATTGACTTCCATCTTGGGGAATCCAATGGAAGGAGGCGCATAGATTGCAGTATCCCCGATTAAATTAGACGCAAGCGCACAATAGTAGTAATTTGTCCCGGGCGTCCCCGTCGTGTCAGTGTATGTAATTCTCGCACCTTTTTGCGGTCCTGTTGTCGAAGGGAGGTATACAAGTGTTACCCATGGTCCGGTCCTGGTCGTGGATTTCAATACATAGAACCCGGTTTCACTGATGGAGTTATCAGTCCAGGACACATCCACCTTTAGGTTACTACCAGGGCTGACATTGACTGCATTCAGGTTAATCGGTGGCACAGGTGCCACGGCGAACAGCATTGAATGCATCATGTCCATCTCTTCATGGGCAAGAATGTGGCAGTGCCAGACATATTCCCACCCGTAGTTGACCATGTGATTAATGACCGTTACGGGTTCCATTTGTGGGTCGACGAACCCATTTAAAGCCGGCCCATCTAAGACCACACCTTCGGGCATCGTCGGGTCGATCAGGTGGATGCTGTTCGGGACCTCGAATGGCAACGAGGGAGCCACCGGCCTCAGGGCCACGATCGTGTCCTCCAGCGGGCTTGTCCTGAACGTCTCCTTCCAGCCAAGCTCGGTGGCATCCGGCTGTAAAATACGCCCATCCCATGTCACACGGTTGATCAACTGCACATTAAACAGGTGCACGTGGAGGGGATGCGTGTCGACACCATTGTGTGTAATCTTCCAAATCTGGGTCCCATCCCCAGGTGAAGGTTCAGACATTGGCGTCATCGAATCCTTGATCAAATCAACCGGTGGACTGGCATACCCGTACAGCACAAAATTCTGGACCGCCCCCGTGGTAATTGCATTTTCGAGTCCGAGGAACCCGCTCATCCGACCGAACTGATCGAACGCTGCCCCCTGCTCATCATGGAGGGCTTTCGGCTGGAAGGCGATATCCATCACCTTGCCGGAAATTGTTGTAAAAATCTTTGAATGGTCTTGGATCCGGACGAATGTATCGGTCGGGAACACCTTGTTGTAGGCGCTGTTGTAATTGGCCTGTGGTATAATAACCGGTTCTTGTGATACCTCAAAGACGCCCCTCTTTGAGGCGGTCTTTGCAAATACAGCCTGCAATGCTGCAAAGTCATACGGGCTGGCTCCGACTGACGGCCCCACCTTGATCTGCATAATGGTGCGGGTATCCGGACCATATCCTGGCTGAGTCGTAGGGGCCCCGCCAGTGTCGGTCAGGTCAGGGTCGCCAGTGTAATAATCGTAACTAGCTACACCTGCAGGGAATGCGGCCGGGGCATCATTGTAGAGGATGAGGGTCTTTCCGGCATACTGTGAGAAATCAATAATTACATCTGCCCTCTCCGCGGGTCCGAGAAGGACCGTGTGAAGATCGCCATTCCCTACGTCGAACCTGGTCGGATCAAGGATATACGTGATCGGCTGGTTTGGTACGACGACCGGCGCTGGCAGGAATCCGCCTTCCGTACCGACCTGGATAAACGAGGGGCCTATTGTGGCCGGGTCCGGTACGCCGCCTTCTCTTCCATCAGTTGGCCATCCAGCCGGGAAACCAGGCGTCGCGATCGCCGGGACCATATCGACCTCGGTATTTGTCCTCCCATCTGCCGTAATGAGCGAACTGTTGGCCAGGTATAACTGCAGGTTGACGAAACGGTCGTCAGCAGCATTCAATATGCGGAACCGGTAGGCTTTTGGTTCTACCGTCAGGTTAGGATAGGCCACACCATTGACAGTTGGCGTGTCCATGAACGCTTCCATTGTCATCGAAGGGTACGGAGTTCCCGGCATCATTGGCGGTTCCCATGGTGCCTTAACCGGGTCATAATAGTAGTTTGCGACAGGCCCGTTTGTTATCTGGGTAGGCGGCCAGAACCAGGGACCATAATGCCACCGGCCGAACGGGTTCACCCCGGATACGTCATAAGGATTCTGGGCGGGCATGTAGACATGGGGGTACCAGAGATCACCCGTGCGAGGTACCGGAGGTGTGGACCCCCAGTTCCACGTGGGGTCCTGGGCGGCGATTGTCGTCGCATCAACGAAAGTCTTGTCCTGGATAATCAGGGGGATACCAATACCAGGGAGGACCGAGGTATGGGTTGGATTTACCCCTGACACATCGGTTCCGTCAATCATATCTTTCTCGACCTGGTCTGTGACCAGGTAACCACCGGCTTCCCCCACGTAGACATTGAGGCGGGTGATACCGTGGGCATGGTCATGGTAAAACATGAGCCGGGCGCTCTGCTGGTTGGTATAGAAGAGGGTCGTGGCCCCGTCGCCGGGATCCGGCATATCAGGGACATTATACACGCTGACACCCTTGGGATATGGGGTGTTTTCCCCGGCAGGCGTTATCCACTGGTATGGGGTACCGTCACTTATCCAGGCGGTCGCTCCACCGTGGAGATGGACTGCCGCCCGGTTCTCTGTGTAGTAAGGTGGATTGGCGGACATGCCGAGCGGCCCCATCCCTGCTCCCATCACAGTCTTATCAACGGGGATAAAGAGATTCCCCCCAGCCCCGGTCGGGAGGCTATTAATGAATTTGACGCGTACCGGCCTGTCAGACTGGGAAATGATCATAGGTCCTAAGTAATGGAAACCGCTTACGGTCGGGTCAGCGGTGTTCACCTGCCGGTAACCCCGGAATTTGGTAACAGGCAGGTCTGAATGCATTTTCTGGTAGAATTCCCCGAGTTCAATAACATAATAGTCGCATCCGACAAGTGTTATTCCAGTTATTGCGCCACCAGTCACCGTCGCTATTCCGATGGCATTCGTTGCTGCCCCGCCACCCGAAAAGGATACGACAGGGTTTGCAGAATAACCACTACCCTGGTTGATAACCGTTACACCAGTGACAGTACCACCGGCAACCGTTGCAATGGCAGTTGCTCCTGATCCCGTTGTATCATTAATAATAACCTGAGGAGCGGAGGTGTAACCGATTCCTCCTGGAGGATAGGAGGTAGTGTCGGGAATCGCGATGGGAATATAATTGCCGAGATTGTTTGCACCCGCGATATTCAGTCCTGGTAATGTGTCGACGAATTTCCTAATCCCACCGGTTAACGGTCCACCGATCGAAGCTGTTGCAATAGCACCTGATCCCGTGGTATCAGCAATGACCACGATAGGTGCACTATATCCGGTTCCCCCGTTATGAAGCGTTACATCAGTTACTACACCAGCTGTGACGTTTATTGTAGCTACAGCACCTGACCCAGTCCCGTAAACATCACTAATAATGACAGCAGGATGTGTGGAATAACCAATTCCTCCATTATCAAGCGTGATTGACGTAATACTACCCGTTGGCATCGGACTATTGGCATAGTTTGGATACGGGCCAAAATAATGTGGTATTCCACCCGGGTCCATTCCACTTACGCTCGTGGCTCCCTTTGGGGAGTCAGCGATATTATACCGTGTTGCCCAATACAGTGCTTTAAACCGCTCTGCTGCAGCTTCTTTTTCAGCTTGCGACAACCGTTTCCCTGCCCTGACATTAAACTGGTCATTAAGCGAAGAACCTGCCCTTATAATCTGCGTGGTTGGAATTGTAGTGGTATTTATGGCTTGAGTTGTTGGCACAACAGTTGTATTCTGCGTTGTTGGTACCACCGTGGTATTTTGAATTTGAGTTGTCGTCACTACAGTTGTATTCTGTGGTGCGAGTACCACTGTGATATTTTGAGCATGTGTCAGTTCCGGGAGTAATGAAGTACTGTTGGTGTTACCAGGACCCGTGCTGTTGGCCGCACTACCTGCGCTAATGAACAGCATAAGAATAATCAGCAGCAATCCTGCAATAATCAATGTTGCCTTGAAACTTGTCCTGTTGTTCTTTCTCTGTAATCGAAAAACCTCTGTCTCTCCGCTCTTAACTGACGTAACTATCCACTCCTGATATTCCGGACCATTAGCATTTGCGATTCTATTGGTGAAATTCATCAAATTGGATAACCGGGACCATACAATTCTTTGCGGTTGGTGAAATTTCCTGGAAAATAGTAACATCAGGAAGCAATATTCCTGATGTTGCTATATACCAACGAGTGGTTGAATGTTTTTTTTGTGTTTATACTTTACGTAACGGTACATTTTTTAGTACGAATGATATCGGGGACCTTGTGAAATGGGGAATCTATATTTAAAATTTAAATACAACAATCTGGTAAGTAATGATTACAATGAATTCAGATAAGGTGGTAAACGGAATTGGCGCGTTACTGGTCCTGCTCGGCATTGTTATCGCATTAACAAGCTGGTTTATTTTCCCTGTCTGCGAGATGCACGGGTTGTATGTTGAAACGAAATCCGGGAGCCAGTTACCTATGCCCTGTGGATATACTGCACGGGGGGAGACCGGAGTCGGGGCATTAATCGTGGTTGCTGGTGGACTTCTCATCGCAAGAGGGACCCGTGAAACACGGCAGACAGTCGGCGTATTCTGCGTTGCCACCGGGGCACTTGTAATCCTGTTCCCGACAGTTCTTACCGGTATGTGCAGGCTGGCTGATCACCCGTGCCGGCAGTTAACTCTTCCCGCACTGGAAATCCTCGGCATTATAGTAATCATCGTCGGTGGATACCTGATCTGGAAAAGGGAATAAATGAGTAAACCTCCGGATTTCCATTTTTTTCGCCTTGTTGCGAGAAACCTTGGAAACCGCCCTTATCGGAACATTGCTACGATATTTGCTTTTGCCATCATCGCTGCAACGTTCTTTTCATCTCAGTACCTGATGAGCGGGGCACAACAGAGCCTTGATGCCGGTATATCCCGGATGGGTGCTGATATCCTTGTCGTCCCGGAAGATTACGCCGGGGCCGGGCAGACCGTTATTCTCGCCGGTACACCCACCAGTTTTTTCTTCGAGGACTCCGGTTTTGAAAAGATTTCACGAATTCCCGGGGTTGCAAAAGCCAGTCCTCAGATTTATATTGCCACGTTATTTGCGTCTTGCTGCGCCGCTCCCGTACAGATGATAGCGATAGATCCGAAGCGGGATTTTACCATCGCCGCATGGTTGAAGGAGAACCCCGGTTTAAGGCTCGGAAAAGATGATATTATTATCGGAAGTGCAATAATCCAGAATGTCGGAAATGACCTCCTTTTTTATGGGCATACCTTTCATGTCGTCGGTGTCCTCAAACAAACTGGTATGGGGGTTGATAATGCGGTCTTTACCCGGTTCGAAGACGCATATGTAATGGCCGAAGAATCCGGCCAGAAAGCAGTTAAGAAACTAATAATTCCAGAAGAAAAAGTTTCTGCCGTCCTGGTGAAGGTTAATCCCGGGACTTCACCCGCTGTAGTAGCAAGTGAGATTATGGCCCAGGTCCCGGGAACTAAAACAATATTGCCGAATGGCCTTTTAAATGCGGTAAGCGGACAGCTGAGTGCGATTACGCGGATTCTCTATGGTGCATCTCTGGCGGTAACGATTGTTTCAGTTCCGCTCCTGGGTGTAATATCCGCAATGGTTGCGCATGAACGCAGGAAGGAGGTTTCAATACTTCGCGCACTGGGTGCGACGAAGGCATTCGTCGTTCGACTCCTGCTTGTAGAGTCTTTTTCTTTGGCGATTATGGGCGGATGTATCGGGATCGGGGTCTCTGCAACGATCCTTGTATTGTACCAGGATTTTATCATGCATCTCCTTAAAATTCCATTTATTATCCCATCACTAACAACGATACTCGTCCAGGGAGGTAGTGCCCTGCTCCTTTCGATCGTGGTTGGAGGAGTGTCCGCACTCTATCCTGTGATAATTTTTATCCGTTCAGAGCCGTACGAAAGCATCCGGGGGGGAGAATCATGATTAACGTTGACGGTCTGACCAAAACTTTCAGGATGGACAATTATGAGATATCTGCGGTGGATGATGTACAATTAAATGTGCAACCCGGGGAATTTATCCTGATTTTTGGACGATCCGGGTGCGGGAAATCCACACTCCTCGGTATGCTTGCAGGCCTAATCCGCCCGACTAAGGGGGTCGTCCGGGTACATGGTGTGGATATTGCCCATCTTTCAGATGATGACGTATCGGGGCTGCGTGCGAAAGAAATTGGTTTTGTATTTCAGTTCTCAGGGCTTCTCTCCACATTAACCGTTCTGGAGAACGTACTGCTGCCCACACTTTTTTGCACATACAGCCCCAGCTCCGGGTTAAGGGCTCTCGAACTCCTCGAAAAAGTAGGGGTTTTAGACCGGGCGGATGCATACCCCCACACACTTTCAAGTGGTGAAATGAAACGGGTGGCAATCGCACGGGCCCTCATTAATGGCCCGGCTCTCCTGATCGCGGATGAACCAACGGGAGACCTGGATGTTGATACGGAATTTGAGATCATGGAATTATTCCGGCAACTGAACCACGAAGGAACAACAATCGTGATGGTCACCCATAACCCGGACCTCGTACCGTACGGGACACAATCATACTATATGGAACGGGGAAAAATCGTGGGCAAACCAAAAACGTCTTCTTGCGAAAATTTGGACCTTAAATCCGTTAGCCATCTTACAACCAGGGATTTGACATGAAAAAGAAGATGAGTTTTCAGTCCTTTATCATCGCAGGTATCCGGAATAAACCTGGACGAAACCTGGCAACGGCCTTCTGTTTTGCCTTTATCGCTGCAAATATCTTCTCCGGACAATACCTTATCGCAGGTGCAGTCGGGAGTGTGAACCAGGGGGTATCCCGGATGGGGGCGGACTTCATCGTAGCCCCTATTGAGTATACGGTATTGTTAAGAGGATCGGGGCCTGAAAATACGTTTGCGATTGTCAAAACGTTACCAACAGTCTGGCGTATGAACAATAATCGTATGGATACTATTGGGAATGTGCAGGGCGTTATAGGAATAAGCCCGCAACTCTATGTTGCGACAATAAATGCATCGGAATTATCTTCATTGCCAGTTGATATATTTGGCTTCGATCCGGAAACCGATTTTACTATCCAGCCCTGGTTACGACAACCCTTAAAAAATCCACTCAGCCAGGGTGAGGTTATCGTAGGGCACCAGATAACAGGGGATATATTGTCAAAGGTCCAGGTATCCAACCGTTCCTATACCATTGCAGGCAGACTGGACCCGACCCAGTCTGCTGCCGATACGACCATCTTTATGGGATTGGATGATGCCTATTCTCTTGCCCAGACAGAGGGGGTTGTACCCCTGTCTGCCCCGCGTATCTCTCGTGGTGATATCAATGCAGTACTCGTACGAATACAACCAGGAGAAGACCCTGACCCCATTGGAGCCCGTATCAGGCGATCATTCCCACCTTCACAAGTTACTGTTATCGGTAGACATTTTACTCTTGATCCCATCTCGCAGGATATCCAGGGCCTCCCTGGTCTTTTAAAGATCATATCTCTGGTTATTGTTGTGGCTACCTTTCCGCTCATAGCGCTTATCGCAGCGATGGTTACCCATGAACGTCAGCGTGAGATCGGGCTTATCAGGTCGATGGGTGCGAAAAGAAATGTTATCTTCTCCCTCGTGATAGTCGAATCGTTGTTCCTCGCTGCAATCGGGGGTATTGCAGGGGTTGCTGCGAGTTTAATCGCCTTCCTCCTGCTGAACACCACCGGAATACTCAACAGTGCACTCCAGGTTTCATTTCGTCAACCGGCTGTTGCTGATACGGGTTATATGGCCGGAATAGCATTATTCGTCGTCATCGCAATTGGGGGCATCGCATCCCTGGTACCGGCATACACGAGCAGCAGGATGAACCCATATGATGCAATTCGTGGGGAGGATAGGTAAGTGTGCCCCGGAAATTACTCCTGGCGACCCCCAACCAAAGATACCGTTGGGTTTTGGCATTTTTGAGAGTTATAAAATAAAAAGAATATACTTCAAGGGTAGGAAAAATGTTCCAGAACCAGAATCAATAGACCACATCCTTTCCTTCCATTACATCACTCTCGGTAACGTCTATCCCGTTCGCCGTACCGAGGATATGATATTTTCCATTGGCTTTGACCTCGTAAGGATTGTTCACTGTCGAATAGGGGACAATAAATTCACCATTGTTACTCTCCTGCCGGTACATGAACGTCCTCCCGGTGTTGGTCACCACCTGCAATTCAATCGCCCCCTCTCCCCTGATGTGTGCGCCCTTGACCAGCTCAAACATTTTTACAAAATTGAGCTTTTCAGCGCCGGACATATCATGGATCATAATATCGGGTGACATCCCTGGGGACTCATGCACCAGCCGGAAATGTTGCAGGGCAGGTACTGGCTCAAGCGGCTCGCGATATTGTCCCACGATGACCGCTTCGGAGTTTCCCTGCGGTTGCTGTTCAAACTTTTTAAGTGCATTTGCCGCATCTGCGACGGTAAGAGTCTGGGCGGTCGTCACCATGGGGTACAA
>CAIJED010000109.1 GCA_903819595.1 uncultured Methanomicrobiales archaeon
CCTGTTCGTTTAAATCGCCCGCATTAGCCTCCTTTTTCACCCGGTACCGAATACTGCTATTTGCAGCGATTTCTGCACGATTACGGCAATAATAGGCCCTTCTTTGCTCCCGGTCCCTTTCGGGGTGTCGCAAACGCCACCGTTTCCACCTCGGAATAGCCTTTTTCCGGTCTTGTGCGATCAGGATAGCGGTCCGTAGGGAAACGGTACAAATTGTCACGGGGCTGCACCCCCTTCAACGGGCCCGGTCATCCCGGCCTCACGGTCGTAACAGTGCTGGCAGATACTCGTTCCCGCCTCCCGGTCACAATACTCCGCTTTCCCGATATCACATACCGAACACCGGCCGATATCCTTCGATATCCTCACCATCCTGCCGATTGCAAGGATGCCTGGGAGAGGTGGACGTTCACCCTGCTCCCGTTTTCTTGCTGTTTTGTAACAGGCCCTGCAGATCCGGAGTGCGGCTTGATCCACCCGGGCCTTCCGTTCCGGCGTCAGCTTCTCGACATACTCCGAACCCTGCTGACCACACACAGAACAACGTGTCCGGTACTCGGGAGGGTCAAGCAGCTTGTAATCGCGGCTCGATATGTGCGGCAGAAGTGGCCTGTTTTCTGCAGATTCTGCATCCTGGCGGAATGTGCAGCCAATGTTCCCGGCATTTTGTGGTGGTATTTTTAAAATCGGAGGATTAAAATCCCCATGGTCTATTTCGTTGGAAGCAGATCCAGGTTCACAGGTAGACAACAGTGTTGACCCTTCACCAGGTGCCGGGGGGCGTGTGTTCTCTGAATTGCCGCTCTCAGTATTATTATTAATAAATATTTTTTTATTACACAGTTTATTCCCGGTTTCAGGACCGATTTCATCTCCAATTATGTTTGCTGCAGTTTCCGGAAACGTGCTTCCATCTGCAGAATTCCCCGCTTCATCATGGCCATCATGGTCGTCACCTGGACCGAGCCACACCGCACCACCCGAAGACCAGGTACGGTAGGTGGCGATGTTGAACTGGTACGCGTGAGCACGACGCCTGACACTCCGGCCGACGTCGTCATCACTCGTGACGGTCCGGTCCGTGAAGCTGATCGCCGGGCACTTATCGAGGAGTCCCGAGTACGTGGTACCCCTGCTCAGGTACCCGTGAATAAGCTTATACACGGCACTGTACGAGAGTTTTGTCATCTCCTGCATCTGCTGGATCGTGAACTCGGTACCACCTTCCTTTGCGAGGGCTGCAAGCAGACCAGACTCACGCCGGGTCAGCTTCGTCTCCTGTCCGCCCGCGGTCCCGTTCAGCATCCCGAAGAGACGGGCGGCTGCCTCGAAATCATCAAGGGTAGCCTCTATAAACGACCCGCCACCGTCAATAGAATGCCGTTCCCGCTGCATGAAGAAGAGGGCTGCATGGGCCTTGATGAGCGAATAGAACATCTCCGGGTTCCTGCGGTTGGTCTTCGTCTGGAACCCGATCCGGCGGGCGAATGGAATGGAAACGTGGACCCGCTCGTTCCCAAGGATCTCCCACATCGCCCGGCAGGTGAGGACTTCCGGCCGGGTCGTGTTACCGGGACCCGGGTATTCTGCCTCTTTCCGTGCCATGTCTTCGAGGACGCTCGCGTCCTGCTCAGGGGAATCATCAATCCAGCAGGTGAGCATCCGGTTGAATACCTGGTCGTCACCTGACCCTTCGACCTTTGCGACCCACCAGATACAACGCTCGGGTATGCTGCATACGACCGCCTTCCGGTCCTTGCTGACCGTCCGGTAGATAATGGGCTTTTTGAACGACGATGTGGACCCTTTCAGGATCTCCTGCATCTCATCGGAGAGGGTCTTATCGTCGAATACGATCACGGTCCCGGGCATCATGTCGTCCTTGTAGAAGAGGAACTTGTTTGACATCGCCCCTTCCAGCCTGGACTGCTCCGGCACCTGCAGGAGGATCTTGTTGAACGTGTCGCTCTTGCCCTTTCCGCTCTCGCCGCTGACCGAGACGTGGAGGCCGTTCGTATTATCGACAGACCGGGACGCAAGGCTCATCACCAGGCATTCGGCAGGGATTTCATCGCCGACATGGTCAAGGGAAAAGGTCGTGAGCATTGCCTTCAACGGGTCCCCGTGCCGGAGGACCGTCATCGCCTCATCGTAATGGGGAGATGGTGTACTGCCGGCTTCCGGTAATAGTAAGGGAGACCCGGGAGATCCGGGGGGTGGGGGAGGGGATGGCGTATTCACGCTCACCGTCCTCTTCCATTCCCCCGTTGGTTCAAATTTTTGTCGTAATTCCGGCCACCGTTGTATTCCACCACCACAGGAATTGTGGTGACACCCCGCGTAGATAGCACCGCTTGGGAACTGGATGGCAAACGCACCATCCCGGTGGGCACCCGAGAACGGGCATTCGCGGATCGTGAAAAGGACCCCGCCATTGTACGGTCTCTCATCGGCAATCCCGATCGCATGGTCCCGGAGCCAGCGCCCGAGGTCGATACCCGGGCTGACCGGGGAGGTCATCTTCTCGCCAGCTCCTCCAGCCGGTCCCGCAGTTCCAGCCAGTTGGGCAAGTTGTTCCTTCGATACCGGCATGACGTGGGCGGGGACCGGTCCGAGTTTCGACCGGCGGTGGGGGCGGGTCTTCGTGCTGTCCCCCTTCCTGCTCACCGTCCCGTAGAGCTTCCATATCCGTGATGCATTGTGGTTGGCCGTATCAACCGTGCTCGACTTGTCATTGAACAACAACGCGAGGGCTTCAAGTCCCTGCCTGACAAGGTCTGTACTCTCCCGGTCATTTGGCAGGTCGATGGCATAGAGGAGGTGAGCACCGTTCCCGCTATCGCCTGCAACCGGCTCCGGCCACCCTTCATCGGTAAGGTACCGGGTAATCCGTGTCGCCTTGTCGAGGGCTTCCTCATGCTCTGCGTCGCTCGATGAAACACCTGACGCCCGGACCGCGTCAATATCTACCGGAAACCACCGCCGCCGCGTGATATTTTCATCGCCGGTGGTCGGGTCCTTCTTCCCGAGCCTCATCCTGGTCCGGTTCGATGACCGGGCAAGCAGGGCCGGGTCGAGTTCGTTCAGGGTGACATACATGCCCTTGGGACCGGCCCCTTCTACAATCTCTGCATCTGCAGCCAGCTGTGCCATGTCATCGTAATACCCTGATGCGATGGAATCTCCAAACAGGGCACGGAGTTCCACGACCTGCCCGGTACGAAAGAGGAGAGCCAGAGCTCCCGCTACGTGGTCATCCATAATTACCGCTCCGGTTGCGGTCCCGGCCCGTCGATAACGGCACACGCCCAGGTTGATTCACCGGTCCCGGCACAGGGGTAGGCTGCGGCGCAGTTCGCTTCCTGGCAGAGGATCATTCCTTTTGAATCGGACATGAACGGGCAAATAAGACGTTTTGACGTCCGGCCGGTCGATTCAAACATGGCAATCCTCCCCGGTCCTCCCGGTGATCTGCCCGGAACCGGGATTTCTACCGGGGGACCGTAGGTGAGGCCATTCAAGGTGTCCTGCAGGACCGCAATGAGAATACCCTTTTTCCCCGGATGCCGGAACGATGATGCTCCGGCATCAATCCCGGGGTCCTGGCAGTGGGAGACTTGTACTGCCATACCGTTGGCAGGGATGGTCACGATGCCAGACGATGCGAGGTAATAGCTCACGGTACCGGTACGGATGCCGACCCGGCCTCCGCTCCATGAATCAATTGTATCGTTGGTTTGCATGAGCTCACCCGATCACAATTATTTTACCGTCAGGATTTTCATAAGCTAAATGCTCCTTCTGTTTTCGTACTTGCAAGGTATTGATAAGGGGGGAGCAATCTACTTCTGTGCAGGACATGGGTCTCCTGGTTTTCCCATAGTCTGTATCGCTGTTTTTTCGAAGAACCGACCGGACCGGGTTGTGGGTCCCTGAATGTCGATTACATCCTTTTTCGTGCTTATTTTTTCTTTCATACAATTTTCCTGCCGCTTCACGATAGTTGGTGATCGGGAACGACGTTACTCCTTAGGGGCGTAACAAATAAAAGCATATCTGTATCCTTTAAAGAATTAGAGGCCGTAAAA
>CAIJED010000110.1 GCA_903819595.1 uncultured Methanomicrobiales archaeon
GGATTTTACAAATTCGCGTGCCTAATTTGTCCGGGAACTTAGGATCAAACCAGCAAAAGGCAGGAAATACGTAAGGATCGAGTTTGCCGGTTTTTTTTCAGCAAACTTTGGCGGGAGTTCCAAAAGACCCGGATACGACACAAAACCAAGTAAAAATTGCTTTTTTTCTGGGAAACAGACCATACAAAAATCGAGAAATGAAAATTCTTTCTGTTCAGGACAAAATTGTCACCGCGATGCCAGCCATGTTACTTTTTCATCGCACATTTGCAGACATCACACAACGTGATCTGGTCATCTTCACCGGCAACAGCCATTGCCCAACGGTCAATCAGGCTGTCGATATCTCCGCAGAGTTTAATGTCTGCACCACGCTTTTTACTCATATATTGAGAAATTGCAGCGCGCGTCACTCCAAGACGTTTCGCTGCATCGCTCTGGCTCATCCCCTTGTCGTTGACCAGCCGGTATACTACCTCAGCCCGGATGCCTGGCAGGTATTTTCGGGCGAGTGAATCGCACTTCATGATGTTGCATGAGCTCTCGCTCATGCACACACCATTGATGGCGCACGACCCTGGTAAATGATCTGACGGGCGTCCCTGAAGTTGAATTTTTCAATGATGAGGTGGTTCTCCTTCAGTTTTTTCAAGGCATAACGGACGGTCCTTGGAGCCAGATTGCTCTTCTTTACAATCTCCTTGTGGGTCATTGCACCACTTTCGTCCAGGAGGGAGAGGACGGTTTTTGATGAGGGAGGAAGGTTCGGTCCTGACATGATAATGATGTTAACACCGTTAACATTTAAATCTGCCGGTTATAACAATGTACCAGGATAATGTTGGATCCATGCTTACCCGGCAGGAACGAAATGCATTCATCCTTCTCGCACTCGTAACGTTATCCGTTGTTGCCGGGTTCATCATGATCGAGTCATTCGGGAAATCCTTCTTTTCGACACGATTTACCAGGACCACCGCTGATGGTACGCTGGTCCTGCTGGAGGGGACCATCGACAAGCTAATTGTCACAAAAACCGGGGCTGACCTGATCCTTGATGTGAATGGAACACCCGTATTTATTCCCGCATCTTCAGCCAGAGGCATTTCATTGAAGTCAGGGGATACCGTCCGGTTGTATGGTATTGTTCAGACATATCGTGGAGAAAAAGAGATAGTCATCCAGCTACCCGGGGATATCCGGCATGTTTGAATGTCCGGCGTTCCGACTCACTATCAATACACACCCCACAATCGAAAAATGTAACCACCGGTTCATTCCAGGTGCGACGCCATGGCGGAATTCGCAGCCGGTGTCAGGTATCTGAAATGAAACGGGGATTACAGGTGCCTGTGATCATTCCCATATTTTATGAGATTATCCCAAACAGACAATTTCCGCCAGAATACACCGAATGGTCGCATGATGAATGTGAATTCGCTGTAGCTTCCTGAATGTTAAAGAGGGGGTTACCCCTTATAAATAAAAAAACGGTCCTGGACCCTGGAATTTTACCAGGATTCTGGGAAGGCCATGTTCGTGTAAATATCTTCGAGTCTTGCCTTATGTCCCCGTTCCATGTTTGCCAGCTGGGAAAAAAGCAACTTTGTCTCGGTATCTTCGGCAAGGCCTGCAAGCTGGGAGTACATCTGCATTGCTTCCAGTTCCTTCCTGATCGCGATAACAAGGCCATCAATTGGTTTGAGGTCAGCAGTAAGGGGTGGCGACGGCAACGCATCTGCTATCTTGTAGTCATGTGATGGATCAAATTTCATCTTCGAAACATCCTTCGTGAGCATGCCCTGGAGGAATTCACGGTGTGTCTTTTCCTCCCCGGCTAGATCTGCAAACAGTTTCTTGAGGTTCGCATCCTTCACTTTATCAGCAATACCACGGTAAAATGTGTATGCCTCGACCTCCCTGTCGATGGCTGTTGAAATAATTTTCTTTGCGTCTTCTGCCTTCATAGCTCTTCGTTCCTCTGTTTAGTAAAGTATGGATAATTACCATATATAAGACATTGGTTTTCACCCCGTAGATGGCCGATATACCTTACAGGACGAAAAAGAACCGTTTTTGAGCGAACTTCCACATCCCGTGAGAACGAGGCAAAGGAGATCGTTCAGCAGGGGGAGTAACCGCGTAGAATGATCCCGATAAACGACAAATTTCGTCAGCACAGTGTCTGGTCGATCGCAGGGGTATGTCTATCTCATCCCATGAGCTGAAAGAAACAAGTACCTACAGACTATTCTTCAGCCAACCGCAAATTTGACCATGCAGAAATAGTTGCATTCATAAATTCGCATGAGGCCCCAAGGCCATGCCAATAACACAATGAAAATCTGAATGCCGATAGTTACGCCTTAACCACGGTTGATTCATCCAAGACAAATAAATCGTTATCCAACACCCGAAGGTCAGGACTTTAACAGGTAACGAAAAAAAAGACGATTATCAGGTTAGTACCTGGGCTGCCTGTGCTTCGGGAGGCATTCCTGGCAATATACAGGTCTGCCTTCGGTCGGCTTAAATGGTACTTCACAATCTTTTCCACAGTCTGAACAGACTACTTTTGTCATTTCACGGGGGCCGTAATTACTCGATCCACCAAAATTTGATTTATACATGATATTTCTCAAACAGCTCTATTAAAACTGCATACTATACAAGCTCCCCTAGGTTAAGAAGCTCTGCATCAGTACAGGTGGTGTGTGAACTCTCATCAAAAAACCAGAATTAAAAACGGCCTCAATATTCCGGTACCAGGGGAGTCACTTGATAAGAAAAAGGCATGATATGCCGCCGGGAATGCAAAAAAACGCACTCCTCAAAGTTCTTACGTCCTGTGATGAAATATTTTTACATCGCAATTCGCAATACAGGGATATCCACAACATCTGGTTCAGAATATATCCTCCTGTTCGCAAAAGGTGGGGCCCTCATCCGGAAGGAAAAATAAAAGATTATTTCTTTATCGCTTCTTTTAACTGGTTATATTCCTCAAGACTGATCTCCCCTTTTGCCAGTCGGGTATTGAGGATAGATATTGCAGCTCCGGCATCTGCGTGGACTGGCTTTTTTGGGCTGATGCTGCGTTTGAAGCTTCGGAAAAATGCCGACAACGAGGAGACCCAGTCACTCCCAAGATCATCCCTGATAACATGGTCCTGCCACAGCGCGAGCAGTGCAGTAACAAGGGCTGTGATAATCGCAACGACCATCACAAGCGTCCGTGACTGCAGGAGGTCGGGAGTCGTCCCTAGCATGATGAGAGCGACGGGTACAAGGACAAGGGCTGCAATCCCGGCGGCACTATGTACTTTCAGAGTCCAGCGGAATGCCTTTGAGAGTACAGAACCAATCGCGAGTGCAAAAGCCGAAAGAGTAACATATGACACTAACAGGAGCACCAGTAATACAAAAACCGACACCCAGCCGCCATCTGCTGCGACGACGTTTGTGTAGATAGTCTCAAGCGTAAACAGAACCGGAAGGAGACCAATCCCACAGAGAATCTGGACGATCGCAATACCCATGCGCACAGGGAAGGGTTGCGGGAATGTAAATTTTCCAAGACCGAAATAATCATGAAATATCAAAAGTCCGAGGGGTATGAATGAGATGAGGAGAAATATGACCGAAATATATTCGAATGGTATACTCATCCCATGAGATGGTGAAACAGGTGATGCAGGCACAACAGGTGTACTCACATAGGTCGTGCCGGCAGTCTTTTGTGTCTGCCCCGGGGACGGCACAACAGATGGGAGGGTTGAAGATCCAACAGGGCTGCCGGGCAGGACCACATTCGCCTCGCGGATCACTGCTGACCCGGGGTACACCTCATTTCCTCTGTTATAGACCCCCACCTTCACGAGGGTCTTTTTTCCGGTGGCCGATACGGCGGGGACATCTCCTGTAAGGTTTACGAGTACTGTTAGATCCCTTCTTGATGGATAAGATAGCACCCAGCCATTAATAGAGACATTGCCGGTCCCTGTCACCGGAGGATTTGCATTGTCGTCTAACACTGTCGAATACGACCAGCGGGCATTACCTAGGTCGGTGAACATATCGAGGGAATTGCTGCTCGTAAAAGTCATACCCCCTTCAGGTATGAAATTTACCGCAAAGGAAACTTTCACGTTTTCAGGCGGGTTTCCACCGGATGTGAGGTCACCGGATGGAGTAATCACCATATTTTTGACATTTATTCCTCCTGATACCGACGGGATAATGACGATCAGGAGGATTAACACACAAAGGTACCAATTGAGCTTTGCCATGGTTCTTCACTCTAACAATTCTTTTTTATGAGGTGAGAATTTAGTCTTTTTCGGAAGATGACGAAATATAGAACGAATATGATGCGAGGGAGGTGATTCGAACACCTGAACCCCTTCGAGAATGGACCCTAAACCCATCGCCTTTGACCTGGCTCGGCAACCCTCGCTCGTGTACATATCGTGCTGCGATTTATTTATTGTACTCTTACCGCTGATTCGGGAATTTCCCAGACGGGCAAACCCCGTGTAATAATCCATTGAGCTCATTTATTCTATGAATGCCACCATCGATGAAGTCCTTGGACTCTTTGGAATGAAATATGCAAGGGTGTGACTGGCAAACCAGGAACTATGGCGTTCCCTCCTTTCCCGCCCTGCCAGCCCGGCAGACTTCAGGGTCTCCCTTCAGGATGTGGTACCCCGTGATCAGCAATGCAAGGATTAAGGGGCCCAGCACGAATCCAACGAGACCAAGAGTAAAAATACCTCCAACGAACCCGATCCACATGATGACTGGATGAATGCAGGTGCGCCTTCCCATCAGCACCGGACGGATGAACAGGTCCGGTAAGGCGCAGACAACCGGGTAGCCTATAAAAATAAGGAGCAGCAGGGCAGTCATATCTGATATCGAGATCGCGTACACCGCGAGAAACGCCATGAGAATGGATGGCCCCAGAATGGGAACAATTTTTAAGAGGCCTGCAAGTGCGCCAAAAAAAAGCACATGGTCAAAACCAAGCAGGTAAAAAAATGGTACTGCCAGAATGAAGGTAATTATCACAATGGTCAGCTGGACAACGTATACGGCGTAGAGTGTATCCACTGCCGTGTGCACCAGGTGACGGACAGGTTCTTTTTGATCTTCAGGGAGCATGGCGAATGATGAATTGAACAATTCTTCGCCCTTGTACAGAAATACGGAAAAACTGAGGAAAAATACCAGGAGCTGGAACCCGAGTGCCGGGATCTGCCCAATGAGCGATTCGGCCCACTGGTTAATCATCTGGTTACTGTTACCGATTAATCCGTCCAATTGGGTCTGGTTTATATGAAGCACAGATGAAATGGGATTATTCTGCCCGGGTCCTGCCCAATGGACAATTGTTGACACGAGACCATTGAGGAACTCCTGGTTCTGGAGCAATAACCCAACAGCAAATGCGATGACCCCAATAAAAATTAAAAACATAATGAGTGTGATCAGGGCGGCCGATGCTTTCGCACCAATCTTTCCCGTGAACCGCTTATGGAGTGGCAGTGCAATCACTGCAATTGAACCTGCGAAAATCAGTGCCACCATGAGCTGCCAGAACATTACTATCGCGATCACGGCAATAGCTGCGACAAGGTAAATTGTGTAGTGGTCTCTCACTTGTTAAACACCTGGCATCAGGTATTATTCTATCCGGGATTTTTATAAAACTGTCCTGTGATAATTACGCGCTTCCCATTCGCGCAGCCGCCCTTATCGTACCTCAGGCGATGCCAGGTTGTTGCACCCAAAAATGCCGTTTGTTCTTAAAACCAGCCATGGAATAGTTCAGAAGAGAGATCATTCCAAAACCACAGGATTACAGGCTGACAATGATCGCATCAGGGGTCAATTATCGTTGTTCTGGTCATTGGCATGATGGCACTTGTGGCAGGGGTGACCATTGAACCGTCGTCATCAGGTAACATCACTGAATAGTATGCGATGCAAAGGGCACTTATTGGGGTTGAGGGCGCCGTAGGCCAGAACCTCGCAGAAATGGACAGGCCAGAATCAACCAGTGCAGTAAAGATAGGGCCACATGGGCCGTACAAATCGTTCCCGGGCATTAGGGGGGAGTATGGGAAATCCGTTTGGGGATTTCCTCCACCTGGCAATCGCTGAATATGACCTGTACTAGCTGGTCAAAGGAGCAAAAGGATGATTAATAGTGCTGAAGTTACGAGGGCCAGGAGTATGACAACGACCGCTGATTTCCTGATCACGGCACCTTCTATCCCAGGCTGATCGATTACTGCAGCGGCGTTGATAATTTTGGCCGGTGCGATCCCCGACGCAATCCCTCCGGCAACCAAATGGGCTGCATAGACTTTGGTGAAGTCCAGGTTAAGGACATGGGTCGTCTTCTGCAGGATCCCGTAAAACATCACGTTCGACGAGGTTTCACTCCCGGAAACAAAGGACCCGAACAACCCAAGCAGGGGGCTGATAACAGGAAATGCGATACCGAATAACATCGCGAGGGTCAGGCCTATCACCGCATTCATGTTGAGGTCATACGACCCCGATACAAATGTGAGGGTATTGTTTATGACAGTCTGACCAGACCAGTCCATCACGTAGGCAATTGCAAAAAAGATCGCTGCTGCGAGTGTGGGGCTCCAGGCACGTTTTATCCAGATTTTTAGAATTTTTTTGCTTTCGACCTTTGACCTGATCAGGAAGGGTGCCGCGATCAGCGTACTTACGACAACCCAGAAATATGCCTGGTTCAGGAGTTTTAAATCGACAACCTTGTTCGCAACAACGGGAACTTTCTGGGCATCTCCAAGAATATTGTAGAGTGCTGCCTGCATTTGCGGGATGCTAATGAAAACCACCAGTACCACAAGGAGGAACCACGGAAGTCCCGCCTTCCATAGTGGCATCAGGGTGGGGTCTTTCGCAGCCGTAACAGTCCCAACGGGTGTTTTCGGCGCACATATTGGTTTACCCCGGGCCACCCTGTGCAGAAAGAGGACTACAATGGTAACAAGTCCGGCGAATACACCGACAAGGCCAATTGCCGATGCGGGGAGTATATTCACAAATATGATGGCGAAAATACCGAGCGAGAGCCCAGCAAGGACTGCCGGGACAAGACCTTTCCGTACACCCGATATCCCATCGGCAACCCATAACATACCGATTGAGAGACCCGTAGAAATAACCGGCAGGAACAGGGCAACAGTACTACCCATGATGACCGCATTAAAGCCGAACACTGCGGCGGGAAGCGTAATGGGGACGGCGAGGAGCGAGAACGAGGTGAGGGGGTCATACCCGAGGCAAGGCAGGGCCACGGATGCAACAGGTGAGAAGCCCAGTGCCATCATGATCGGTGGGAGCATCGTGACGGGTGTTGCCCCGATAGATACGAGAAATGAACCAAACCCCACGTTCAGGATCATGATCTGTTCGTACCGTTCCGCTGCGATTGACTTGATGTATTCAGATATACTCCGGATGGCTCCGGTCAGGTCCATCATGGTGACCTGGAGAATAGTAAACAGGACCATCAGGGAAATGCCAAAGGATGCGAGGATCCCGCTTGCTGAGGCATATAGCGCAATAGAGGGCGATGTATTAAAGAAAATGACCGCAACGAAGATCGTGAGCAGCCAGCCGATGACCGCCATCAGCGTACCTGATTGTTTCAGGAATACGATCCCAATAAAAATGACGATAATGGGTAATATTGCACGGAAAAAGAGGATGATTGAATTCAACA
>CAIJED010000111.1 GCA_903819595.1 uncultured Methanomicrobiales archaeon
CTTACTCTAAATTTATATGCTCGTAATTAAATTCTCTCCCTTGTTGCCATTTATCATTCCAACCCATCGATCATTTTCATGTCATTCCTGAGATTCCCCGATTGAGGTGCCTGTTACAAGATGGCCGGACCCGGATGATCCAAATAATCGCCGGGAATTCCTGTGGGCGAAACCGGATAACCTCCTCCGTGGTATGAACGTGTAACCGTATACTATACTACTTGTTCATAATGGACTGTATCATGAACCAGGATCCACTGACCGGGGCGATTATCGGTCAGTTCTCTGGTTGGCAAGATGGTTCCGTCGGGATGTAATCCTGATACGTGTGGCGGGGATTTATTTTCATGTCCATGAGTTATAAGTGGGGATATCCTCAGCCGGCCCAGTTTTGCCTGATTATTCCTCAGGTCTTTTCCACCCATTCATGTACCGTACAATGTCATTTCCCAGTGGTGTACCGTTCCCGGTTTCATGTGATTTTTCCGGCTGCACGGTTTACCGGTGTACTTTCATCACGAACAGGATCAGGATAATTGTGTCAATTACCATAACCTGGATGGTGGACCGTCCTGTTCCGGGTCCTCCCTGTATATTGAACGTATGGTGTTTTTCTACCCTGCGGATTGTTTTTCCGGAATTTATTTTAAATCTTCATCCTTCTCAAGCAGGTGATCAAGGTCCAGGTGTTCAATGGTGATTTTACAATCATGCCTGATTTTTTTCGTCATTTCATCAATGTCCATCGTATCGAGACTCGCCAGGTCGCGGTCAATGTCTGATCCATCGTCTTTTGATTCGTTCTGGGTAAAAGGTTGTCCTTGTTGGAATTCCGGGATAACACACGAACCGGTCTCCTGAGCAGGACCCTTCCCGGACACCGTCGTTTCCAGTACAGGGGGATGTCCCGGTGGGTTGTTGTGTTCAAAATGAGCGGCAGGGACACCATTTCCAGAAATATCTTTATGTTTTTCGGTAACCGGGCTTGAGATAAGCGTCCTGACATGCGTTGCAGGGGCCATCCGGATTACCCCAGGGAGTGTCGCATGCGGGTTAAACTCCCTTGTCAGTGTAAGTTGAATGGGGTTCAACGTGGTAAGGTCCGCCCCGACTTTTGTATCCAGGAGGTTTTGCATCTTCTGCCAGGCAAGTTCTCCTTCAAGAGTATTGTAATCTGCAAGAATGATGATCCCCGAATCGAGGACCAGGGTGCATGTCTCTATCCCCCAGCTGATGACACAATACCCTGTAAACCTGTTTTTTTCCAGTTCATCAAGAAGCACATGAAGCAGTATTCCCTTCTTTATGGAATGGAATGTACCTCTCGGGAGTTTCATTATTAGGTGATATGCAACGCAATATTACATAGTTCTTTTTGATATACTTGAGTTTCTGCAAAATTCGGTTCCATTACGGCCCTTTGAAACAATTCCCATATCGATAGACGTCTCTTTAATAATGTAAAAACAGGGGCAAAACAGATCATGATTCGAAATCCAGTGGCTGGGAGATATACACCTATTGAGATATGCCATGTCCCGGGTAATGGGAGAGCATAACGAATCAGGGTCCGTAAAAGACGCGGATCCTGATAAAATAAGGGTATATCGGGTAGATAATTTTCAGAGTGAGAATATTGGTTATTTCATGAAACCAGGAATAATGGGGGCGGTAATAACCAAGTATACGGGGCTCATCAAGAGAGGATGACAGAATGCCATGGGGGAATGAAAATACCCCCCTTATTTTTGCAATAATGAGGCCGTAATCAGGTTGGTTTTTTCTCTCAAGGAAATCTCACTCCCGAAAGAAAGAATTCCCCCTGATCTCCTGTATACCCAGTGGATTCAGGAATAAATGGCATGAAAAATCAGCAAAGCAGGAAACATATTTATCATTTGTATGCCAGAAGTTCAGATTAGAGAGAGATCGTATATCTTGAGGGAAAAGTGGCATGCTCAAACAAATACTGGGTGAATTTCTTAAGGTGGAAGGAGTTTTTGCAGCGGTTATCGTCGGAAGAGATGGGTTTGTGATAGAGAGTGCCGTATCAGGAAAGATTGATATTGATGCACTTGGGGCGATGGCATCGACTGGTATGGGGACCTCGGAAGCGATGGGGATTGAACTTGGCAGGGGGAATCTCAATCTGATGCTGGTGGAACTTGAAAAGGGATCAATTATCCTGTCTCCCCTTTCTTCTAACGAATCGATTGCAATCATTGCGGACACAATGGCCAGTGTAGGAAGGATCAGGTATGAGCTGAAGAAGAACAAAGAACGATTGATGGCCGCCTTATAATAAAATGAACCTTTCTGAAGGGACTCATCTGGGATATATCAATAATCCACTCCAGGATACTGATATTCAGCGTATAATCGGCTTTGTCGGGCTGATTAAAATTTCAACCCAAAAAGGTGAAGGGGTCATCCTGATTGAGCATGGTACAATAATTGCCGCTTCTTTTATCTCCGGGAAGACAACCCATTTCGGTAGCAGGGCACTGGAAATTATTAATGCGACCACACCAGGGAGGATGGAACTCCGGAGCTATAATCCGTATGAATTTAAGGAAGCAGTGGAAGCCTGCAGGGATGGCAACTTCCTGCTCGTGGACGAACCCCGCCTCCCTGCAATTCCAGACCTGCTGGACGAGAATATACTCCAAAAGGTACTAGTCCAGCCAGGTGTAATTGCAGTTTCGGTATTTTCAGAGGGTTTTCCAATCCAGTCTCTGGGTACCGCAGATTTTGACCAGGTTGCCGCCATGGCAGAAGAACTGCTCAGGGTTGGATTTAGAATTGCCGAGGATATGAAGATCGGTCTGGTTGCCCGGATAGTACTTGAAACGAACTCGGGAAAAATTATTGTCGTCCCCTATGGGGATCTCTTCCTCTGTGTCTTTACCGGGCCTGATGCGAACATTGGCCTGATCCAGCAGGTCCTGAGAAGTATCCAGCGTGATGCAGGGTTACAGGACCCGGGCACCGGGTGGTCCCCTGCCGGTTCTGTATGATGGGTAGTTATTTGAATGAGAGATGATAGGATCCCTTTAATATTATAGATCAACGAATACCATCAATGCTACGCCCCGATGAATGATGATGACCTGGAGGA